>NZ_JBLRVY010000016.1:0-224074 GCF_048159485.1 Streptomyces sp. 4F14 | reverse complement strand
CACCCGACACCGAACACACCATTCCAGGAAACACACAACCACCCAGACACACCGCAAACAATCCCACCCCGCCCCCCACCCACCCACCACCAAATCCACACCAACAACCACACCACACGACCCCACGGATCCCGGTCCACCGCTCCGCGGCCGTACAGGACGTCACCGCCCGGCAAGAAGATCTCGCTTCCCTCCGTAAAACGCCGGGTGCTTGTTCTTTAAGGTCGATCAATCGGTCCAGAACGTTCCGCATGAACGTGCGTGGGCCGGTGGGAAACGAGTACTACCGGGAATGTGGTGGATCGGCCGGTCGGCCCGCTGCGGCGTCGGAGCAGCCTGCCATCCACTGCCGGGACGGTTCGCTTCCGCTTCGCGTGACGTACTCGCCGCACACGGTCGATGCGTCCTGGCCAGCTCTGTAGCCCTCCTCGTACTGCTGCTGGTACCTGCCTTCGCACCCGGACACGAGCAGCAACGGAACGGCCAGAAGGGCGATTATGCATCCCCTCACGTCCTTGGCGGGACCCTGCCGGCCGTATCGTGCGACCGCATCGGGCTCGTTCCTGGCGTGAAGAAACCGGAGGGCTCCGTCGTCCATGCGGCTCACTCTTCCAGAACACTCCGCCGCTCCGGGACAGATGTTGCCCGTGCGCTACCGGCCGGCCGTCATGGACCACTACGTCACTCTTGCCCGGGACGCGGACCCCGCCCACGTGCAGCAGCTCTCTGACGAGATCGCGAGCCGCAAGCGGACCTGACTCGAAACCAGCTGTGCGGGCGTGGCATCTGATCGGGGCGGCCCACTGTGTCGAGTCGGTCAGAGGTCGATGCGGATGTGGGTGACGTCGGTGAACTCGACGCCCAGGCCCGCTGCTCGGGTGTTGCCCGCGCGGAAGTACATTTCCGCGAGGGCCTCGGCCGCGATGGTGCGTAGTTGGTGTTCGTCGGCGCCGGCGTCGCGGGCGGTGAAGAGGCGTCCGGCCCAGTGGGGGGTGAGGGCCTGGGTGATGTCGCGGGTGCGGGCGTCGTCGGTGGTGCCGGGGGCCGCGGTGAAGCCGAAGCGGGCGCGGGTGGAGACGATGACGCCGTCGGTGGAGGTGGCCTTCTTCTTCGCGCGGGCCCGGACCTGGGGCTGCCAGCGCTTCTTGACCTCTTGTTCCATGCGGTCGCGCAGGTCGCGGCGGGGGCGTTTGAGCTTGCCCGCGACGTAGCGTTCGACGGTGCGCTGGGAGATGCCGAGGGCTTCGGCCGCGGCTCTGGTGCCCTTGAGTTGTTTGACCAGGTACTTCATCTGCGCCTGGGCGCTCTGGGGGATGCGGCGGGTGAACGCCGATTCGAGTGCCGCGTCCAGGCCGTCCCCGATCGAGTCCGTCATCGTCGGTTACTCCCCTTCGCCCGTGTCGGGGCCCGTTTTGATGAGGTTGGCGAGGTTGAAGACCGTGCCCGCCTCCTCGAACTGTTCCTCCGCCCACAGGACGGACCGTGTGCCCTGGTGTTTCACCATTCCCGGTGACACGCCGAGCCGGAAGCCTCCCGGCAGCGGTTTTCCCTCGGCGGTGTGCGGTAGGGCGTCCAGCGGGGACGGGCCCGCGGAGGGGTAGACGACGGCGTCGGTGCCGATCGCCACGGGGTAGACGCCGGCCAGGGCGGCGGTCTTCATCAGCTTGCGGTGGATGCCGATGCGCTGGTTGGCGAGGACGGCCGCCCGGATGTCGGGGCGCCAGGTCTCCCGGGCGAGCGCGGGCCAGGGTTCGTAGTACGGCACCTGGCCACGGTTGCGCTGGCGCAGTTTGCCGATGCCGCCTTTCGCCGTCGCCTTGACCGCGCCCGCCAGCAGGCCCAGGACCGTGTCGCCCTCCTTCGAGCGGGCCATCGCCGCCAGGAAGTCCTGGCCGGTGAGGTCGGTGGTGACGCCGAGGTCGGCCATCGTCGCCACGTACGCGTCGCGCAGCCGCTTGTACCAGCCGTCCAGGTAACGGCCGCTTCCGGTACGGACGTACGCCTCGGCGGGTGCGACGTCGAAGCCGAGCTCCACCGCGTAGGCGACGGTCGGGGTGGCGTACCAGGCCGGGCCGTCGGGGGGCTCGCCCGACGGGGTGAAGGGGGACGGGAGGCGGTCGGCGTCGACGCCGTGGCCGTCGATCCGTACGCGGGAGAGGTCGACGTGGCTCAGGTCGACCAGCCAGGAGCCCGGCAGGGACGGGTCGAACGCCGGGTTGTCCGTGAGGTGGGTCGGGCCGTTGAGGCCGAGTGTGAGGCCGTTCGCCGCCGCGGCGAAGGACATGTTCACGTCGACGGCGACCAGGAAGGGGTGCCCGCACTCCTCGTCGGTCAGCGGGCGGCACCAGTCGTAGGGCTCCTCCATGAGCATCTCCGCGGGGGTGCGCAGGTGGTGCCGGGCGAACCTGCCCTTCAGCAGGGGGTGTTCGTCCGGGACCTCGCACTCCACCACGTCGTACACGGCGGTCAGGGCGTCCGGGTTGAACGCGCGTTTCCACTCGCCGGTGGTCTCGTCCTTCTCCGCGCGGGTCGGTGGGCGCAGTGCCACCATCAGTTCGAGGCCGGTGACCGCTGTCGTGCCGCGTGGGGTCATCACCCGCTGGGCGTACGTGCCGAGGTAGCGGGCGAGGTCGGCCGGGTGCATCGTCGGCAGGACCGGGGAGTCCTTGCGGTCCCATTCGCGGACGTCCAGGGCGTTCCAGGCCGGGATGCAGACCTGGACGCACTGGCGTCGGGAGCCTTCCGCCGGGCGGTAGATCCGTGCCCAGGGGCCGAAGCCGCGCTGGGTCAACTGCCAGCCCGCATTGAGGAGTTGCTTGACGGTCTTGTGGCTGTCGGGGAGGCGGCCGGCTCGGCGTTCCTCCTCGGTCAGGGCGGTGGGCAGGCCGTAGCGTTCCAGGGCGGCCGGGGTGAGGACGAGGACCGGGTCGGCGTCGCGGCCGTGGCGGTGCAGGCGGGGCTGACCGAGGCGGGCGTCGGTGAGCGTCCACTCGACGAGTGCGGAGAGGGAGCGGGCGGGGACATCCAGGACTAGGCCGCCGACGCAGTACGCCGATGCCTGGCCGTCCTCGATGTCGACCACGGCCAGGGGTCCGTTCTCGAACCTCGGGTCGGTGGCGGGCTGGGCCGGTGTGGGCTTCTTCGCCGCTTTCTTCGTCGCCGGGCGCCGCGAAGCCGGTCTCGGGGTGGCCGCTGCCGGTCCGGGGGTGGTCGCCGTCGGGCGGGCGGGAGCCTCTGCCGGGCGGGCGGGGGTCTCCACGACGGTCGGCGCCGAGGCCGCCGGAGCAGGGGTGGCGGGCGGGGCAGCCACCCGCGCGGGTCGCGGAGTGATCTCTTCCACGGGTCGCGGGGTGGTCTCTCGCACGGCTTCAGGAGCAGGTGCGGGCGCGTCCTTCACCGGTGCCGGGGAGTCCCCCTTCGCCGATGCCGGAAAGCCGTCCCTCGCCGGTGCCGGGGAATCGGGGACCGCGGGGTACAGCTCCCCGAGCTGCTTCAGCAGCCGCGCGTACCCGTCCCGTTCCGGCGGCCGTGGTTCCGTCCTGCCGGACTCCCAGCCACTGACCGTCGCCCGGCGTACGTCGAGCGCCGCCGCCACCTCGTCCAGCGTCAGCCCGTGTGCCGTGCGCAACCGCTTGCGCTCCGGGGGTGGGGGCAGGGCGGAGCGGGACGCGACCAGCGCGTCGATCCGGCTGAACAGTCCGGACTCGGGCTCGGGCATGTGACACCTCCTGTGAGGCCACAATAGTGCGAAGCGCACGGATCGCGTACGTGACACGCACGAAAGGCGTACGCAACCCGTACGCGGGGATCTCGCAGGCCATGGCCTTGTCCGTCTCCCGACCCTCGAACTAGAGTCACTTACGCGCGTCAGTGATGCGTATCAGTCATCTGTTCCCGGTCTCGCCGCCACGGCTCGAAGGACGTATCCATGCCCACGATCGAACCATCCCGTCTGTCCCTGGAGCAGAAGGCCGCGCTCCTGGCGGGGCAGGATTTCTGGTCCACGCTGCCTGTGGAGGAGGCCGGTGTGCCGTCGGTCGTGATGACCGACGGGCCGCACGGGGTGCGGCGGCAGGTCGGGGCCTTCGATCATCTGGGGATCTACGAGAGTCTGCCGTCGACGTGCTTTCCGCCCGCTGTGGCGGTGGGGAGCAGTTGGGACGTGGAGGTGGCCGCCCGGGTGGGGGCGGCGGTGGGGCGGGAGGCGCGGGCGCTCGGGGTGCACGTGGTGCTGGGGCCGGGGGTGAACATCAAGCGGTCGCCGTTGTGCGGGCGGAACTTCGAGTACTACTCCGAGGATCCGGTGCTGTCGGGGCGGCTCGGGGCGGCACATGTGCGCGGTCAGCAGGGGGAGGGGGTGGGGGCGTCGGTGAAGCACTTCGCCGTGAACAACCAGGAGACCGACCGGATGCGGGTCAGTGCGGACGTCGACGAGCGGACGCTGCGGGAGATCTATCTGCCGGCGTTCGAGCAGGTGGTCCGGGAGGCGCGGCCCGCCACGGTGATGGCCGCCTACAACAAGGTCAACGGGGTGCACGCCGCGCAGAGCCGGTGGCTGCTCACCGAGGTGCTGCGGGAGGAGTGGGGGTTCGAGGGGGCGGTGGTGTCGGACTGGGGCGCGGTCCACGATCCGGTGGCGGCGCTGCGGGCCGGGCTGGATCTGGAGATGCCGGGGCCCTCCGCCGAGAGCGCGCGGCGGATCGTGGATGCCGTGCGTGCCGGTGAGCTGGACGAGGACGTGGTCGACAGCGCCGTACGGCGGGTGGTCGCTCTCGGGGGGCTCGTGGGTGAGGCGTCCGCCGGGTTCGATGTCGAGGGGCATCATCGGCTGGCCCGGGAACTGGCGGGTGAGTGTGCGGTGTTGCTGAAGAACGACGGTGGTGTTCTTCCGTTGGCCGCGGGGCAGCGGGTCGTGGTGGTCGGGGCGTTCGCGGAGGTGCCGCGTTATCAGGCGGGCGGGAGTTCGCATCTGCGGGCGACGCGGGTCGACTCCTGTCTCGACGTGCTGCGGGGGCGGGGCTGTTCGGTCGGGTTCGCGCCGGGGTTCGCGGTGGACGGCTCCGGGGACGGGCGGGCGTTGCGGGAGGAGGCGGTGGAGCTGGCGCGGGGAGCGGAGGTGGCGGTCGTGTTCGTGGGGCTGCCGGAGAGCGAGGAGTCCGAGGGGTTCGACCGCGAGAGCCTGGAACTGCCGTCCGTGCAGGTCGAGTTGGTGCGGGCGGTCTCGGCGGTGGCGGCCCGGACGGTGGTGGTGCTGTCGCACGGCGGGGTCGCGTCGCTGGAGGGCTGGCACGACGGGGTCGACGCGATCCTGGAGGGGTTCCTGCTCGGGCAGGGCGGTGGGGGCGCGATCGCCGATCTGCTGCTCGGGGACGTGAACCCGTCGGGGCGGCTCGCGGAGACGGTTCCGCTGCGGGTGGAGGACAACCCGAGCTTCGTCAACTTCCCCGGTGAGCAGGGGCATGTGCGCTACGGCGAGGGTGTCATGGTCGGGTACCGGTGGTATGGGACGACCGGGGCGCCGGTGCGGTATCCGTTCGGGCACGGGCTGTCGTACACGACGTTCGACGTGGGCGGGCTGTCCGTGGAGGTCACCGGCGACGACTCGGTCCGGGCCTCGGTCACGGTGACCAACACCGGGGAGCGGGCGGGGAAGTACGTCGTCCAGGTGTACGTCGCGACCGGGGCGGGGCCGGTGCGGCGGCCGGTGCGGGAGCTGCGTGACTTCGCCAAGGTGGGTCTCGGTGCCGGGGAGAGCCGTACGGTCGGGTTCGAGCTGGGGCGGCGGGCGTTCGCGTACTACGACGTGCCGGGCGGGGGGTGGGTCGTCGCGCCCGGTGAGTATGCCGTGCAGATCGGGGCGGACGCCGAGTGTGTGGTCGCCGAGGCCGCTGTGCGGCTCGTGGGGGATGTTGGTGGGCGGGAGCTGACGTTGGAGGACACGTTCGGGGAGTGGATCGCGCATCCCGTCGTGGGGTCCGTGTTGCTTGAGGAGCTGACCTCCGCGCTGCCCGCGGGACAGAGCGCACAGTTCGGGGAGCGGCCGGAGTTGTTGCAGGCGGTGCGGGACGTGCCGATGAAGCGGGTGGTGGGGCTGGTGGAGGGGCCGGTCCTTGAGGAGACGTTGGAGCGGCTCATGGGCCGTACGCGTCGTGCGGGGTGATGCGCGTCAGTGGGCGGGCGCCGTGGCCCGTATGATCAGGATGCCCGCCGTCATCCCCGGTGGGTGGCGCCACTGTCGCGCCGACGGCTCGGACGACGGATCAGAGGGTCATGACACGCCCCGCGAAACGGACCACCAGCGCCGATGTCGCTCTGGCGGCCGGTGTCTCGCGCACCACCGTCAGCTATGTGCTCAACAACCGGCCCGGGCAGACGATCCCGGAGGAGACCCGGCAGCGGGTGCTGGAGGCCGCCGAGCGGTTGCAGTACCGGCCGCACGCCTCCGCGCGGGCGCTGGCCGCCGGGCGCAGCGACATCGTGCTGCTGTCCATCCCGGATCTGCCGATCGGGCCGAGCATCAGCCGGTTCGTGGAGGAGCTCACGGCCGCGCTGGCGGATCACGGTCTGACGCTGGTCACGCATCTGATGGCGGCGCGGGGCCGGTCGCTGCCGGATGTGTGCGCGACCGTGGGGGCGTCGGCGGTGCTCGGTTTCGAGGGGTTCGACGAGGCCACCGTGCAGGCGTTGCACCGGCTCGGGGTGAGTGTCGTGCTGCCGCCTGCGGACGCGGCCCTGTCGGCGATGCCGCCGCTGGGGCGGATGCAGGCCGAGCATCTGATCGGGCGCGGTCATCGCCGGATCGGGTATCTGCTGCCCTCGCCCGCGCGGTTCGAGCGGATGGGCGAACAGCGGCTCCAGGGGGTCGTCCAGGCGTGTGCGGCGGCGGGTGTCGCGGAGCCGCTCGCGCTGGGCGCGGCCGATCTGGAGATCTCCGCGCTGGCCGCTGTCGTGCGGCGGTGGCAGGAGGCGGGGGTGAGCGGGGTGTGCGCGTTCAACGACGAGCATGCCGTGGCGCTGCTCGCGACGCTGCGGGAGATGGGGCTCTCGGTTCCTGAGGATCTCGCGGTCGTGGGGGCCGACGACATTCCCATGGCGCGTTTCGCCGCGCCGCCGCTGTCCACGGTGTACTTCGACCTCCAGGAGGCCGGCCGGCACCGCGCCGAGGCGGTGGTGGCGGGGCTGACCGGGCGGCGTGCGGCCCTGCCGGGGCCGGGGGCCGTGCTGCGGCTGGTCCAGCGGCTGTCCTCCTGACACCAGCACCGTTACCGGCTCGTTACCTTTCAGCGTCTTGCCCCTGACGGGCGAGTCGCGCTTATCTACTTACGCGCTTCACTGACGCGCATCACTAACGTTCAGTGACCCTTCCCCCAGTCTCTGAGAGGCACCCATGTCCTCCCGCCATGTCCTAGCCCTCGCCGCCCTGCTGTGGACCGTCGCGCTGAACCCCATCGCGGGGCTGCTCGCCGGAAGCTCCCAGGCCGAGGTCGCCGTCCACTTCCAGACCACGCAGATCGCCTGGTTCACCCTGGGCTCGGCGCTGCTCGGCACGTTCCTGACGCCGTTCGCGATGAAGGCCGCCGCGATGTACGGCAAGAAGCGCGTCATGGTCGCCGCGATCGGCGTCGGCCTGCTCGGCGACGTGATCACCGCCCTCGCCACCGACTACCCGACCCTGATCGCCGGCCGGGTCGTCGCCGGCGCCTACGGGGCCACGGTGTTCATCGCCTACGCCCTGGCCCGCGACATCTTCCCCGCCCGCCTGGTCGCCACGGCCAGCGGCGTCCTCGCCGCCAGTATCGGCCTGGTCGGCCTCGGCGGACCGTTCCTGTCGGCCTGGCTCATCGACCACCACGGCTTCCGGGGCGCCCTGTGGTTCATCGCCGTCTCCACCGGCGTGTGTCTGCTGCTCCAGCTCCTGTTCGTACCGGAGAGCCCGGTGCGGGAGACGGCACGCCGGATGGACTGGGTCGGCGGACTGCTGCTCGGCGGCGGGCTCAGCGCGGTCGTGTACGGCATCGGCGAAGGCTCCCACTGGGGCTGGACCAGCGGCAGAACGCTCGCCTGGATCGGTCTCGGCCTCCTCGCGGCGCTGCTGTTCCTGCCGTACGAGTCCCGTGCCGCCGACCCCCTGCTGCCGCCGGCACTGATCCGGCGGCGCCGGGTGTGGACGGTGTTCCTGGCGACCTCGGTCGGCGCGGGGGCGACGTTCGCGGTGGGGACGGTGACCATGCTGCTCACCCTGATGCCGGCCATCCCCTCGGTGTCCGACGGGCTCGGCTGGTCCGTCACCCGGAGTGCGGCGGTGCAGTCGCCGATCAGTGTCCTGGTGATCGTGACGGCGGTCCTGACCGGGCGGCTCGCCCGGCGCGTCGACACGCGGATCCTGCTCGCCGCCGGCGGAGCGCTGACCACCGCCGGGTACGTGGTCGCCTCCCAACTCCACACAGAGATCTGGCACTTCGCCCTGCTGGGCCTGATCTCCGGGCCCGGGATGGGGCTGGTCGTCTCGGTGCTGCCGATCATGGTCATCGAGTCGGTGGCGCCCGAGGAGCAGGCGCTCGCCAACGGTTCACAGTGGCTGGTCCAGAGCGTGCTGCAAGTCGTCGTCAGCCAGCTGGTGTTCACCGTGATGGCCCAGGACGGCATCGTCATGAAGGGCACGCAGTTCTATCTGGACGGCGGTTTCGCGAACGGGTTCCTGCTGGTGGCCGGGGCGTGTGCGCTCGGCACGCTGCTGGTGGCGCTGATTCCCAGGGCGCGGCCCGTCGAAGCCGCCTGACTTCCCCCTCTCTTCTCGCAGACAAGCTCTTCCCACAGACAAGGCACCTCATGATCCGCACCTCCTTCAACGACGGCTGGCAGACCCGGCGGAAGGTGAACCCCTTCGCCGAACTCTCCGGCCCCGTCGCCCCGTTCACCCCGGTGACGCTCCCCCACGACGCGATGATCGGCCAGGACCGCGTCGCGCCGGACGACCCGGAGGGCGGTGCGGGCGCCTACTTCACCGGCGGGGTCTTCGAGTACCGCAAGACGTTCGCCGTGCCGGAGGAACTGCGCGGCCGGCGCGTGCAGTTGGTGTTCGAGGGCGTCCACCGGGACGCCACCGTCCACATCAACGGCGCCTACGCCGGTCAACGGCCGTACGGGTACTCGCAGTTCATCGTCGACGCCGATCCCTTCCTGCGGTACGGCGAGGACAACGAGATCCGGGTGGAGGCCCGCGCCCACCAGGACGCCCGCTGGTACACGGGGGCCGGGATCTACCGGGACACCTGGATGCTCACCGGGGACGTCGTCCGCGTCGTGCCGGACGGGATCCGGGTCACCGCGCTGGAGGTCGAGGACGACCTCGCCGTCGTCGAGGTCGCGACCCTGCTGCGCAACGACTCGATCGCGCCCCGCACCCTCGATCTGGCGGTGACCGTCCGGGACGCGGACGGCGGTGCGGTGACCGGGGACGCGGTGAAGGTGACCGTGCCGCCCGGTGAGGACGTCACCGTCCGCTCGCGGCTGTATCTGCGCGAGCCGCGCCGGTGGGACGTGGACGACCCGTATCTGTACGACTGCCGGGTCGTGCTCGGGGAGGGGGACACCGTCGTCGACCAGGACGGCACGCGGTTCGGGGTCCGTGCGCTCCAGCTCGACCCCGTACGCGGGCTGCGGGTCAACGGGCGGACGGTGAAGCTGCGCGGGGCCTGCGTCCATCACGACAACGGGCCCTTGGGGGCGGCGACTTACTCGTACGCCGAGGAGCGGCGGGTGCGGCTGCTGAAGGAGGCCGGGTTCAACGCGATCCGGATGGCGCACCATCCGATGAGCCGGGCCATGCTCGACGCCTGCGACCGGCTGGGGATGTTCGTGGTGGACGAGACCTTCGACGTGTGGACGTCCGCGAAGACCGGGTTCGACTACAGCCTGCACTTCCCCGAGTGGTGGGAGCGGGACGTCGAGGCGATGGTCGCGAAGGACTACAACCGGCCCAGCGTCATCATGTACTCGATCGGCAACGAGATTCCCGAGGCCGGGTCTCCGTCGGGGGCCGTGTGGGGGCGCAGGATCGCCGAGAAGGTGCGGGCGCTGGACGGTACGCGGTACGTCACCAACGCCGTGAACGGGTTCCTGGCCGTGATGTCCGACCTCGCGGCGCTGCGGCAGGGCGGCGAGGGCGCGGGCGTCAACAGTCAGATGGCCGACGCCGCCGACATGATCAACCACGTCAGCGCCTCCGGCCTGGTCACCGCGCGGACGGCCGAGTCGTTCTCCGTGCTGGACGTGGCGGGGATGAACTACGCGGACAGCCGCTACGCCCTCGACCGGGACCTCTTCCCGAACCGGATCATCCTCGGCACCGAGACCTTCCCGACCCGCATCGACCGCACCTGGCAGCTCGTGCGGGAGCACGGCCATGTGATCGGCGACTTCACCTGGACCGGCTGGGACTACCTCGGCGAAGTCGGCATCGGGCGGCCCCAGTTCGCGACGCCGGACAACCCGCGTCCGGTGCACACCGCGCCCTTCCCGCACCTGCTCGCGGGCTGCGGCGACCTGGACATCACCGGGCACCGGCGGCCGGTGTCGTACTACCGGGAGATCGTGTTCGGGCTGCGCGCCGAGCCCTACATCGCCGTCCGGCGTCCCGAGCACCACGGTCTCACGCCGGTCGGCGGGCCCTGGGCGTGGAGCGACGCCATCGCCAGCTGGACCTGGCCGGGCTGGGAGGGGAAGCCGATCACCGTGGAGGTGTATGCGGATGCCGACGACGTCGAACTCATCGGCAACGGCAACTCGTTCGGGCGGCGGCCCGTCGGGGCCGGGCACCGGTTCCGGACCGAGTTCGACCTCGTGTACGTGCCCGGTGAGCTGGTCGCCGTCGCCTACCGGGACGGGGTCGAGATCGGGCGGGACACCCTGCGGTGGGCCAACGGTCCGCTGCGGCTCGCCGTCGAGGCCGAGCGGCCGGTGGTGCGGGCGGACGGGGGTGATCTGGCGTACGTGGCGCTGGAGTTGACCGACGAGGCCGGGACCGTGCACACCGCCGCCGACCGGGTCGTCCGGGTCGAGGTGTCCGGTGCCGGGGAGCTGATCGGGTTCGGGAGCGCCGTCCCGGCGGGCGAGGAGCGGTTCGACGCGAGTGAGCGGCGGACCTACGAGGGGCGCGCGCTGGCCGTCGTACGGCCCACCGGGACGGGGAAGATCCGGGTGCTGGCGAGCGCGCCCGGGTGTGAACCCGTCGAGATCGTCGTCACCGTCGAAGCCACTCGGTAAGGAACTCCGTTGATCGACAGGAAAACGCTGGTCAGCCGGCACACCGTACGGCTCACCGAGCCGGATCCCGCGCAGGTGCTGACCGTGGGGAACGGTGACTTCGCCTACTCGTGCGACATCACCGGGATGCAGTCGTTCCCGGCGTACCACGACCAGGCCGCAGCCCTGGCGGAGCGGCGGCTCGCCGTGCACACCGGGACGCTGAGCACGTGGGGGTGGCATGCCATGCCCAACCCGGAGGGGTACGTGCTCGGGGACGCCATGTCCGAGTTCGACACGGCCCGGGGCACGGTGAGTTACCCGGACCGGTTCGGGATCGCCGCCATGATGGGCGGGGACATGCCCGAGGAGATGCGACCCGGGGCCTGGCTCAGCGCCAATCCGCAGCGGCTCGACCTGGGCCGGGTCGGACTGCTGCTGCGCCCCTCCCCCGGCGCCGCGCCCGAGACGGGTCCGTCGGCGCTGCGCGAGACCCGGCAGAGCCTGGATCTGTGGACCGGCACGGTCGACAGCCGGTTCCTGTACGAGGGTCAGGAGGTGCGGGTCGTCACGGTCGCCGATCCGGGGTGCGCGCGGGTGGCGTTCCGGATCGAGTCGCCGCTGCTCGCCGACGGGCGGGCCGGGGTCGTGCTGCGCTTCCCGTACGCGAGCGACGGTTTCTTCCAGACCGTCGACTGGGGGTCGTCTGACAGGCACTCGTCCGCGCTGGAGGTCCGGGGCGAGCGAACGGCGTTGATCCGGCGGGTGCTTGACGACATGTCATATTCTGTGCGGCTCGACTGGACCGACGGTGAACTCACCCCGTCGGACACCCCGCACGAGTTCGTGCTCACCGCCTCGTCGGGCGCGCTCGATCTCGCCGTGGGGTTCGACGTGGACGAGGAGGGTGACTTCGACTCCGTGCGGACGGCATCGGCCGACCGGTGGCGGGAGTTCTGGTCCTCCGGTGCCGCCCTCGACCTCTCCGGCAGCGCCGATCCGAGGGCCGCCGAGCTGGAGCGGCGTGTCGTGCTCTCGCAGTACCTCACCGCCGTGAACTGCTCCGGCGCTCTTCCGCCGCAGGAGACGGGTCTGATCACCAACTCCTGGCACGGCAAGCACCACTTGGAGATGCACTGGTGGCACGCGGCGCACTTCGCGGCCTGGGGCCGGCCGGAGCTCCTGGAGCCCAGTCTCGACTGGTACCTGTCGGTCCTTCCCGAGGCTCGGGAGACCGCGCGCCGGCAGCGTTACCAGGGCGCCCGCTGGCCCAAGCAGACCGGTCCCGACGGGCGGGAGAGCCCTTCGGACATCGGGGTGTTCCTGATCTGGCAGCAGCCGCACCCGCTCTATCTGCTGGAACTGCTGTACCGGGCCCGCCCCGACGCCGGATTGGTGGCGCGGTTCGCCGAACTCGTCGAGGACACCGCCGTGTTCATGGCCGACTTCGTCGAGGAGCGGGACGGCGTCTACCACTTGCCCGCTCCCCTGGTGCCGGCGCAGGAGTTCTACGACGCGCGCACCACCGAGGACCCGACCTTCGAACTCGCCTACTGGCACTGGGGCTTGGAGATCGCCCAGCGTTGGCGTGAACGCCTCGGCCTCGAACGGCACAAGCGGTGGCAGCACATCCAGGACCACCTCGCCGCACCCCACCGCGACGGCGACCGCTACACCGCCGTCGCCACGGAGCCGTACCTCCGCCGCGACGACCACCCCTCCCTGCTGTGCGCCCTCGGCGTCGTACCCCCAACTCCCCTGATCGACCCGACAGTCATGACCGCGACCCTCGAAGACGTCCTCGGCGACTGGGACTGGAACAGCGCCTGGGGCTGGGACTTCCCAGTACTGGCGATGGCCGCCACCCGCCTCGGGCGGCCCGAACTCGCGGTGGACGCACTGCTGATGGACACACCGAAGAACACGTACACGGCAGTCGGCCACACCCCCCAGATCGGCAGCCTCCTGCCGGTCTACCTCCCCTCCAACGGGGCCCTGCTCGCGGCCGTTTCGCTCATGGCCGGCGGGGAGTGTCCCGGCTTTCCGGTGGAGGGCTGGTCCGTGCGGCACGAGGGGTTCACGCCATGGCCGTAGAGCGCGCGTTGACCGGGAGCAGCACGCTGGGTGACTGGCTGGGGGATCCGGTCGGAGGGCCGTTGGTGCGGGGGCTTCTCGCCGGGTTGGGGCAGGACGGTGAACGGCTCGGTCCGGCGCGGGTGTTCACGCTGGACCGGCTCGTCGAACTGAGTGGGGGCAAGGTCTCGCGGGCCGCCGTGGAGGGGCTCGTGCGGGCGGCGAACGGGGGACGGTTCATCGTCGGGGAGGCCGCTGAGGCTGTCGTAGCGCGGGCTGTCGAGCGGGAGGTGACGTTGGATCGGATCCAGATCCGGGATCCGTTCGTCCTGTGGGATCCGGACAAGGGCGTGTACCACCTGTACGGCAGTACCGATCCGAACATCTGGGACGGGCCCGGCATCGGGTTCGACACCTATCGCAGCGTCGATCTCCTGCGCTGGGAGGGGCCGTTCGCCGCGTTCCGGCCGCCGGCGGGGTTCTGGAGCGAGGGGATGTTCTGGGCGCCCGAGGTGCACGCGTTCCGGGGCCGCTGGTACATGTTCGCGACGTTCACCGGCCGTGACGGGCATAGGGGTACCCAGATCCTCGTCGGGGACACTGCGCGCGGGCCGTTCGTGCCGTGGAGCGAGGGGGCGGTGACGCCGCGTGCGTGGCAGTGTCTCGACGGGACGCTGTACGTGGACGGGGCGGGTGGGCCGTGGATCGTGTACTGCCATGAGTGGACGCAGATCCGGGACGGGGCGGTCGTCGCGCAGCGTCTCACGGAGGATCTGCGGCGGGCCGTCGGGGAGCCGGTCGTCCTGTTCCACGCGTCCGAGGCGCCGTGGGCGAGGCCGTTGTCCGGGGTGTCGGAGGAGGGTCCGGTCTTCGTCACCGACGGGCCGTTCCTGTTCCGGACGCGCAGCGGTCGTCTGCTCATGCTGTGGTCCAGCCATGGCGAGCAGGGGTACGCGATGGGGGTCGCGCACTCCGTCTCCGGGGAGGTCACGGGGCCGTGGACGCAGGAGGAGTCTGCGCTGTGGCCGTCGGACGGGGGGCACGGCATGGTGTTCCGGCTCCGGGACGGGGGGCTGGCGCTGACGCTGCATCAGCCCAACAGCACGCCGGACGAGCGGGCTGTGGTGCGGCGGCTGGTGGAGGACGGGGGAACGGTCACGGTGGTGGTTGGGTGAAGGGGCACCATACGCCCGGCCCGATGCGGCTCAGGTCGTGCCGGGCCGGGCGCGGCGAGCCGGATTCACGTAGCGCCGGGCGCGGACGCCAGCCGGCTGGGCCCGATCGGCTCAGGCCGGGTCGCGGGCGGCGGCCCTGCGCGCGAGCCGTCCGGCCCTCGTTCAGTTCGTGTCCGGGCGGGTGCGCCGCGCGTACGCCCGGGCCGCTCGGGCTCGGTCGCCGCAGCGGGTGGAGCACCAGTGGCGGCGGCCGTGGCGCAGGAGGTAGCGGTTGCAGGGGGTGGAGGCGCAGGCGGTGAGGCGGTCGGCGTCGGGGGAGGTGAGGAGGTCGGCGGCGTCGGCGGCGAGGGCCGCGAGGGCGTGGTCGACGAGGGCGGTGGTGGGGTGAGGGGTGGTGCGGTAGGGGCCCGTCCGGTCGTCCCACTGGAGGAGGGGGGCCGTGGGGACGCGGGTCATCGCGTCGTTGATCGCGGCGACGGCGGCGGGGAGCGCGGGCAGGGCGGCGACGCGGGAGGCGAGCAGGGCCCTGATCTGTTCGCGCAGGGAGCGGAGTTGGGCCGTGCACATCTCGCCGAGGTCGATGTCGTCGGGGGCGAGGGCGCGCTGGACGAGCCAGCGGTTCGCGGCCTGCGGGGTGCCGAGCAGGTCGATGAAGTGTCCGCCGGGCAGGGCGAGGGCGCTGTTGGCGAGGGCGAGGGCGGGGTGGCGCTCCTCCCCCGGCGCGGGCGGCGTCACGGGATCTTCCACGGCGTTCATGCTACGTCCCGGAATTCTCACGGAACAGATTGTCTCCATCCGTGAGACCTGTCTACGATCCTCTCACGGTTCAACTCGGAACATCCGTGAGGAGATTCGTCGTGTCCTTCCCCGTCCGCGTCCTCGGTGGCCCCACCGCGCTCTTCGAGTACGGCGGCCTGCGCTTCCTGACCGACCCGACCTTCGACGCGCCCGGCGACTACCCCGTCCCGGGCGGCAAGCTCAGCAAGACGGCCCCGGCCGCCGCCGCCCCGGGCGACCTCGGGCCCATCGACGTCGTCCTGCTCTCGCACGACGAGCACGCCGACAACCTCGACGTTTCCGGCCGCGCCCTCCTCGCGGACGTGCCGCTGACCCTGACCACCCCCGGCGGCGGGCAGCGGCTCGGCGGGAACGCGCGGGGGCTCGCCGACTGGGAGTCCGTGGAACTGGTGCGTCCCGGCGGCGGCACGCTCACCGTGACCGGGGTCCCCGCGATCCACGGCCCCGGCGAGCGGGCGGACGTCGAGCCGTTCACCGGGCAGGTCGTCGGGTTCGTGCTGACCGGCGAGGGGCTGCCGACGGTGTACGTCAGCGGCGACAACGCGTCCCTGGACGCCGTGCGGGAGATCGCCGGGCGGTTCGGCCCCGTGGACACGGCCGTCCTGTTCGCCGGCGCTCCGCGTATCCCCCGGCTGTTCGACGGCGCGCTGCTCGTCCTCGACAGCGCGGGGGCCGTGGAGGCGACGCGGCTGTTGCGGGCGCGGCGGGTCGTGCCCGTCCACTGCGACAGCTGGACTCATTTCACCGAGGGGCGTGGGGAGTTGACCGCCGCGTTCGCCGCCGCCGGGCTGTCCGAGCGCCTCGACCTCGGCTGACGCCGCGCACGCCACCAGGTCCCGGCGAGCACCACGGCCGTCGCCGTGCCGTACGTCCACGCCTGGAGCGGGAACCCGGGCAGGAGACGGCCGGCGAGGTAGAGGGTGGTGCCGGCCAGGGTGACGGGGAGCCATTCCCAGCGGTCGGACAGGGTGGCGAGGGCGATGAGGAGGAGGGAGTACCAGGGGTAGTTGGGTGAGAGGAGGAGCAGGGTGGTGCCGGTCATGAGGAGGGCGCCGGTCCAGGGGCGGTCGGGGTCGCCGCGCCGCCACACGTACAGGGCGGTCAGGGCGAGCAGGACGACCGCGACCGGGCCCGCCGCGACGGGCGGCAGCAGGAGGCGCAGGAGCGCGAAGCGGCGTACGTCGTCCTGGTCGTAGCCCTCCTCGTGGAGGTAGCCCGGGAGGTAGCCGAGGACGCCGGGGCCGGAGGTGATCGCGTACGGGAGGTAGGCGAGCGCCACCGTCAGGGTCGCCGCGGCGGCTACGCGCAGGGGGCGGCGGCCGGTGAGGGCTGCGGGGAGGGCCAGGACGGGGAGGATCTTCACGGCGATCGCGGCGCCGAGCAGGGCGCCGCGCCGGGTGCCGGTGGTGGTGAGGGCGAGGACGGTGAGGAGGACGCCGAGGGTGTCGATGTGGGCGTTGTTCACCGCCTCGAAGGCGACCGCCGGGCACCAGGCCCACAGGGCGGCCGTCGCGGGGGTGCGGCGCAGGAGTCTCAGCAGGGCCAGGGTCGTGGCGAACGCGAGGGCGGCGCCGCCGAGTTGGAGGGGCTTGTGGCGGCTGCCGGGCGGGGAGACGGCGTGGACGGCCAGGTACCAGCCCTCCGCCACCGGCGGGTAGATGGTGGGGACGGTCGGGCGGTTGATGCGGACGCACAGGTCGCCCGGGGCGCGGGTGAGGCCCCAGCCCTCGCAGGACGTCTTCGTCGGGAAGAGCCATTCGTCGCGCAGGCGCGCGAGTTCGGGGGCGGCGGGCGGGTGGGCGTAGGGGGAGATGCCGGCGGCCTGGACGCGGCCGTCCCAGGCGTAGCGGAACATGTCGTCGCTGGTGCGGGGCGGGGCGGTCAGGCCGGCGAGCAGGACGGCGGCGCCGCCGAGCAGGACGAGGAGTGTCGCCCGGCGGTGGGGGACCTTGCGGACGGCCCACGCGGCGGCGGCGAAGAGGGTCCAGGCGACGGCGTTCCCGGCGAGCAGGGCGCCGGGGGCGTGGACGTTGTCGCCCGCGTGGAGGGTGAGGGTGACGGTCGCGGTGAGCGCGGCGAGCAGGACGGCGACGACGGCGGTCATGACGTGGCGGCCCGCAGTTCGGCGAAGCGCCGCTCCCCCGCCGTCCACCGGTCGGTCCCCGTCCAGCCCGTGGCCTCGGCCGCGCGCCGCAGCGCGGTGGGGCCGACGCGGGCCCAGGGGAAGGCGGGGCCGTGCCCGCCGTCGGCGTTCTCGACGCGGACCGTGAGGCGGTCGTCGACATCCTCGTACGCCGTCTCCACGAGCAACCGGCCGCCGGGGCGCAGGAGTTCACGCAGGCGGGTGAGGAGCGCGGCCGGGTCGCCGCCGATGCCCACGTTGCCGTCGAGCAGCAGGGCGGTGTCCCAGCGGCCCTCGCTGGGCAGCCGGTCGAAGACGGAGCGGCGCAGGGCGGTCCCGCCGAGGCGCCGCGTGCGGGCTACGGCGGCGGGGCTGACGTCGACGCCGAGCGCGGGTACGCCGGTCCCGGCCAGCGCGGCGACCAGGCGGCCGGGGCCGCAGCCGACGTCCAGGACACGGCCGGTGCAGCGGCGCAGGACGCGGGTGTCGGCGGCGTCGGGGGCGGCGCACCAGCGTTCCACGTCCAGCGGGATGAGGCGGGCCGTGGCGAGGCAGCGCAGGTACAGGGGCCCCGCGCCCGCGTGCAGGGCGTGGGCGTACGGGTCGTCGGCCCAGGGCGTGGCCGCGGGACGCGGGCGGGTCGCGAGCCCCTCCCCGGCGCTCACCGCAGGGCCCCGGTGTGCGCGGTGACGGCGGCGGCGAAGCGGGAGCCGGGCGGGCACAGGGCGGCGACCTCGGTGGCGTCGGCGGCGGTGTCGACGTCGCGCAGGACCGGCAGGTCGCGGACGGTCAGGCCGGCGTCGGTGAGGCGGCGGCGCTGGATCGCGCCCGTGCGGTCGGTGGACATCGGGACGCCGCGTACGAGGTGTCCGGTGCGGGCGGGGTCGGCGAGGCCGAGCGCCCAGAAGCCGCCGTCGGCCGCGGGGCCGAACCAGGCGTCGTGGCCGTCCTCGCCGACGCCGGTCAGGTGGCCGGGGGTGAGGTGGGGGGTGTCCATGCCGACGAGGAGGGCGGGGCCGTCGGCGTGGTGGGCGAAGGCCGCGGCGATGCGTTCGTCGAGGCCGCCGGGGGTCTGGGGGACGACCTCGTAGCCGGGTGGGAGCCAGGGGCCGGGGGTTCCTTGCAGGACGAGGACGCGGCGGTGGGCGGGGACGCGCAGGAGGGTGTTGAGGGTGTCGGTGAGGGAGGCTTCGGCGAGGGCGGCGGCTTCCTCGGGGGTGTAGGGCGGGGTGAGGCGGGTTTTGACGCGGCCGGGGAGGGGTTGTTTGGCGATCACGAGGAGGGTGAGGAGGGTCATCGGGTGGCCTTCTGGGCGGGGCTGTTCTGCGGGGAGGGCGTCTGCACGGGGGTGTACTGCGGGGTCGGTTCCTGCGCCGAGGTGGCCTGCGCGGGGGTGTTCCGGAGGGTCGGTTTCCGCGCGGGGGCGGTCTGCGGGGCCGGTGCCTCCGCGGCGGCTTCCTGCCGCGCCGGTTCCGCCAGGACGGCGCGCATGTCCCGTACGGCCCGCCAGGCCCCCCGCCAGGTTCCGGTGACCTTGGAGCGGCCGGAGCGTGGCAGGTAGGGCACGTCGTCCTCGTGGACGCGCCAGCCCGCGTCGGCCGCGCGGACGACCATCTGGAGGGGGTAGCCGGAGCGACGGTCGGTGAGGGCGAGGGCGAGGAGGGCCTCGCGGCGGGCGGCGCGCATCGGGCCGAGGTCGCGCAGGGGCAGTCCGGTGCGGCGGCGGACCAGGCGGGCGAGTTCGAGGTTGGCGAGGCGGGCGTGCGCGGGCCAGGCGCCGAGGGTGGTGGGGCGGCGGCGGCCGAGGGCGAGGTCGGCGGTGCCGTCGAGGACGGGGGCGGCGATCCGGGGCAGGTGGCCGGGGTCGAGGGAGGCGTCGCAGTCGCAGAAGCAGACGACGTCGGCGGTGGCGGCGGTCAGGCCCGCGTGGCAGGCGGCGCCGAAGCCCTTGCGGGGTTCGTGGACGACGTGGGCGCCGAGGGCGCGGGCGAGGTCGGGTGAGCCGTCGGTGGAGCCGTTGTCGACGACGATCGCGCGCCAGCCGGGCGGGATGCGCTCCAGGACCCAGGGCAGGGCCTCGGCCTCGTCGAGGCAGGGCAGGACGACGTCCACGGAGACGGAGGGCGAAGCCGGCTCGGCGGACGCGGTCGTCTCCGGGGAAACGGTCGTCTCTGCGGAGACACGGGGAGGGGTGGTCTCGATCACGCCACTCACCCTACGAACGCGAAACGGACATAAGGGACTTGGTCTCCTTACGAACCGCTGACGTCCGCACTCCTTACGGTTCGCTGACATCTCCCCGGCGACCAGGGCGGGAGCCCTCGGGCGGATGCCAGACTCATGGCGTGAAACGTGTACTCGTCGTGGACGACGACCCCACCGTCTCCGAGGTCGTCGCCGGGTATCTGGACCGGGCCGGCTTCGCCGTCGAGGTGGCCGCCGACGGGCCCGCCGCCGTGGCCCGCGCCGCCGCGCACCCGCCCGACCTGGTGGTCCTGGACCTGATGCTGCCCGGTATGGACGGCCTGGAGGTGTGCCGCCGGGTCCGTGCGGACGGCCCGCTGCCCGTGATCATGCTGACCGCGCGGGGCGACGAGGAGGACCGCATCCTCGGTCTGGAGGTCGGGGCGGACGACTACGTCACCAAGCCGTTCAGCCCGCGTGAACTGGTCCTGCGCGTCGAGTCGGTGCTGCGCCGGGCGACCGGCGCTCCCCCGGCCGCCCGCAGCGGGCCCTGGCTGCGCAGCGGCCCCCTCGCCGTCGACCCCGTCGCCCGGCGGGCCGTCCGGCACGGTGTCGAACTCGCCCTGACGATCCGGGAGTTCGACCTGCTGACGTTCTTCCTGCGCCACCCGGGGCGGGCGACGAGCCGCGAGGATCTGATGCGGGAGGTGTGGGGGTGGGAGTTCGGTGACCTGTCGACGGTGACCGTCCATGTGCGGCGGCTGCGGGAGAAGGTCGAGGACGATCCGGCCGAGCCCCGCCTGATCAGCACGGTGTGGGGCGTCGGCTACCGCTTCGACCCGCCCGCCGAGGGGGCCGACGATGCTCGGTGACACCCTCCTCATCGCCCTGTACGCGGGGATCGGCGCCGCCCTGTGCGGGCTCGCCGGGGCGGCGGCGCTCCGGCTGCTGCGGGACCGGTCCGTGGGACTGTCCCTCGGTGTGGTGTCCGCCGTGACGGTCGCGGCGATGCTCGCCGGGACGATGCTCGTGTCGCGGGCGATGTTCCTGTCGGAGCACGACCTGTGGGTCGTCACGATGGTGTGCGCGATGGCCTCGGTCGCCGCGCTCGCCGTCTCGCTGCTCCTCGGCCGCAGTGTCGTGCACGGCAGCCGGGCCCTCACCGAGGCGACCCGGGCGCTCGGCGACGACGGCAGCTTCACCCCGCCCGCCGCCGCGCCGACGGCCGAACTCGCCGAGCTGAGCCGCCAGTTGGCCGCGACCAGCGCGAAGCTCGCCGCCTCCCGGGAGCGCGAGCAGGCCCTCGACGCCTCCCGCCGCGAGCTGGTCGCCTGGATCTCGCACGACCTGCGCACCCCGCTGGCCGGTCTCCAGGCGATGGCCGAGGCCCTGGAGGACGGCGTCGTCGGCGATCCGCGCGTCTACCACGCCCGGATCCGGGCCGAGGTGGGGCGCATGGGCGACATGGTCGGGGACCTCTTCGAGCTGTCCCGCATACAGGCCGGTGTCCTCGCCCTGTCCCCGACCCGGCTGTCGGTGTACGACCTCGTCGGCGACGCCATCGCGGGCGTCGACGCGCTCGCCCGGGAGCACGGGGTGCGGCTGGTGGGCGCCGGGGTGGAGCAGGTGCCGGTGGAGGTCGACGGGCGGGAGATGTCCCGGGTCCTCGCGAACCTCCTCGTCAACGCGATCCGCCGCACGCCCGCCGACGGTACGGTCGCGGTCTCCGCGCGCCGGGAGGCCGACCGGGTCGTCCTCGCGGTGACGGACGGCTGCGGGGGTATCCCGCCCGAGGATCTGCCCCGGGTCTTCGACACCGGGTGGCGGGGCACGGACGCCCGTACGCCGCCCGCCGGGGCGGGGCTGGGGCTCGCGATCGTACGGGGGATCGTGGAGGCGCACCGGGGGCGGGCGGCCGTGTCGAACGTGCCCGGGGGGTGCCGGTTCGAGGTGCATCTGCCGGCGACGGTGTAAGGGGCGCGTCCCGCGTGCGGGGCGGTCACCGGCGGGGCTTCGGGGCGGGGGCGTGAGGTGTGCGCCGTCGGCGCGGCGGAGCACCGCCGAGGACCCGCCGTCCTCATCCCGCGCCCGGCGGCATGACCGAGCGGTGCCGAGGAGCAGAGCGGCGGAGCCTGGCCGAGAAGCCGCCAACCTCGTCCCTCGGGGCGCAACGGCCGAGCCTGGTCGGGAGTCGCCGTTCTCACACCGCCCGCAGTGCCGCCCCCGCGAACTCCCGCATCCCCTCCGCGAATCCGACCTCAGGCTTCCACCCCAGCTCCTCCCGCAGCCGCTGCGAGGACGCGGTGATGTGGCGGACGTCCCCGAGCCGGTACTCGCCGGTGACGACGGGCGCCGGGCCGCCGTACGACGCGGCGAGGGCCTCGGCCATCTCCCCCACCGTGTGGGGCTCGCCGCTGCCGACGTTGTACGCGCGCAGGCCGGGCCCGGCAGGGCCCTCCAGGGCGGCGAGGTTGGCGGCGGCGACGTCCCGGACGTGGACGAAGTCGCGCCGCTGGCCGCCGTCCTCGTACACACGGGGTGCCTCGCCCCGGGCGAGCGCGGAGCGGAAGAGGGAGGCGACGCCCGCGTACGGGGTGTCGCGGGGCATACCGGGGCCGTACACGTTGTGGTAGCGCAGCGCCGTGGCCCGGCCGTCGGTGGCGCGGGCCCAGGCGGCGGCCAGGTGTTCCTGGGTGAGTTTGGTGGCGGCGTACACGTTGCGCGGGTCGGTGGGGGCGTCCTCGGTGACCAGGCCGGGGGCGAGAGGGGCGCCGCAGTGGGGGCAGGGGGGTTCGAAGGCGCCCGCGTCGAGGGTGGCGGGGTCGCGGGGGCCGGGGCGTACGGCGCCGTGGCGGGGGCACTCGTAGCGGCCCTCGCCGTAGACGACCATCGAGCCGGCCAGCAGCAGGCGCCGTACGCCCGTCTCGGCCATGCCCGCGAGGAGGACCGCCGTGCCGAGGTCGTTGCAGCTGACGTAGTCGGGGGCGTCGGCGAAGTCCTTGCCGAGGCCGACCATGGCGGCCTGGTGGCAGACGGCGTCCACGCCGCGCAGGGCCTCGGCGACGGCGGTGGGGTCGCGGACGTCCGCGCGGTGGAAGTCGGCGCCTTCGGGGACCGGCGGGGGTGTGCGGTGGGCGGCGGGGAGCAGGGCGTCGAGGACGCGGACGTCGTGTCCGGCGGTGGTGAGGGCGGTGGCGATGTGCGAGCCGATGAAGCCCGCGCCGCCGGTGACCAGGATCAGCATGCCGTCGACCGTAGGCCGTCGGGGGTGGTCCTGGGCGGTTCGGCGCGGGGACGTCAGGGGTTCGTAAGGCTTGCCCCGCGCCTCTTCGCGCGCCACCTCCCGACCCGGTGGGCGACGGCCGCCGTGAGGGCGATCACGGCCAGGGCGGTCAGCCAGTTGCGCGGGTAGTCCAGGGGCAGCACCGAGGAGTTGGGGCGGGGGCCCGGGCGCAGCAGGACCGGGAGGGCTACGGCGGTCAGCGCGCCGGACACGATCAGTGCCGTGCGGACGGCCGGGGCGCGGGCCACGCCGGTGCGGCCGACGAGGAGGACGAGCGGGGCGATGAGTCCGTCGTGCAGGACGACGGCCGCCGCGAGCCAGAGCAGGACGTCGGTGGCGTGCGGGAGGCCGAGGAGGAGGGACGCGCCGAAACCCATGACGGCCAGGCCCGCCGCGCCCACGAGGATCCTCATGACAGGACCTCCAGGCGGGTGACCCACTTGGTCTGGAGGACGCCGGGGCGGTTGGGGGCGATGAGGCGGGCCGGGTAGCCGTGGTCGGGGTGGAGTTCATCGCCGTTGAGGCGCAGGGCGAGGAGGGTGAGGGGGTCGCGGGCGTGGGTGCGGTCCAGCTCCGACACCCGGTATCCGCCGCGGAGCTGGAGGGAGACGACGCGTACGCGGGCGTGCGGTGGTGCTCCGGCGCGGTCCAGGAGGTCGGCGGTGCGCACGCCGCTCCAGTGGGCGGACCGGCTCCAGCCTTCGACGCAGGCGATCGGGAGGTCGGCCTCGTGCTGGGGCAGGGCGCGCAGTTCGGCGAGGGTGAGGGTGTAGGGGCGGGGGCCGGTGACGACGAGGCGGTACTCGTCGTCGTGGACGCGGCCCACGCCGGCCTGGGCGGCGGTGCGGTTGACGGGGAGGGACTGGGGGCCGTGGTCGGGTTGCCGGGGTGCGAACAGGACGAGGTTCTTCAGCGGGGTGAGGCTCTGGCCGACGGTGGTGAGGGTGACGGCGCCGACGGCGGCGGTGAGCGCGCGCAGCAGGGAGCGGCGCTCGGTGGCGAGGGCGTCGGAGGCGTGGCGCTTCCAGTGGGCGCGGATCTCGGGGGCCTTGACGGCGAGGTGCAGGAGGAGGGCGCCGGTGACGAGCCAGGCGACGGCGTAGTGGGCGGGGACGAAGGAGAAGGTCCACGGGTACCACTGGGCCGTGTTGAGGAGGCCGGTCGCGAGTTCGAACAGGGCTCCGGCGACGAGGAGGGCGACGGAGAGGCGTTCCAGGGCGTGGCGGAGGGAGGTGACGGGGGGCCAGGTGAACAGGCGGGGGTAGACGGTCCAGAGTTTGGCGAGCAGCAGGGGGATCGCGGCGATGCCGGAGGCGATGTGCAGGCCCTGGGTGAGGCGGTAGCCCCAGACCGGCCGGCTGGGGAGGATCAGCCGGCCGGGCGGGTGCTGCATGAAGTGGCTGATCAGGCCGGTGACGAAGCAGACCAGGAAGGCGGCGCCGAGCCAGCGGCCGATGGCGGTCGCGGTGCGGGGGTCGTGCAGTCTGCCGGTGAACACCGGTGGGGAGACGTGCGGTTTCATGCCGTCCATCCCATCGGGCGGGGGCCGGGCAGGGAATGGATCGACTCCTTACGGAGCGAGGACGTCTGCGCTGGCGCCCGGAGCCGGAACGTCTGTGGCGCCCCGGACACGGTGGTCCGGGGCGCCCGGCCGCGGCGGCCGCTTCACTGGCACCGCGGTGACGTCGTCCATCCTGGGTGCGGGCCGGCTGTGGGTCGAGGGGTTCGTGGGGATGTCAGGCAGTCGTAAGAACCGGGGCCGCCCCACGGCGGTCGTGGGGCGGGGTCCGTCGGACATCTCGCGCTGTCACCGGCCGCCTGGGGATCCCCTACCTCACTCCCGCCTCTGGACTCCCCCGCGCGACGCCTCCTACAGTGCACAGCAAGCGCTTTCTTGACCTGTTCATGCCCTTGTTGCCGCTATGGATCAGGAGTGCCACGTGCCGGACGGACCCCTGTGGACCCGCAAGTCGTTCCTGCTCGGCATGGCCGCGGCCGGCACCGCCCCGCTGCTCCCGACGGCCGCCGAGGCGGCCCCCGCGCGGCCCGACTTCCCCCTGGTGACCGGCGGCCGGGCCACCGACCTGTACGTCTCCCCCTCGGAGGACCCGGCGGTGCTCCGCGCGGCCGGTGACCTCCAGGCCGACATCGAGCGGGTCAGCGGCGTCCGGCCCCGTCTCCTCCAGGCGCTCCCCGAGCGCGCCGAGCACCTCGTCGTCATCGCCACCGCACCGGACCAGGCCCGCTGGGAAGCCTCGGTGACCCGGGTCGTCGACCGGCCGTTCCCGGGTGTCGGCCGCGCGCTGACCATCACCGGCAGCGACCGGCGCGGCACGATCTACGGCGTGTACGACACGTCGGAGCGCATCGGCGTCTCCCCCTGGTACTGGTGGGCCGACGTCCCGATCGCCCGCCGCGACACCGTGACCGTGCCCGCGCGGACCTTCGAGCGGCGCGAACCGAGCGTCCGCTACCGGGGGATCTTCATCAACGACGAGCAGAACATGACGACGTGGTCGCACCGCACCCAGGAGCCGGACAAGAACATCGGGCCGCGTACCTACGAGCGGGTCTTCGAGCTGCTGCTGCGCCTGAAGGCCAACTACCTGTGGCCCGCGATGCATCCGTACTCAGACTTCTTCAACAAGCACGCGCAGAACCCGGAGTTGGCCGACCGGTACGGCATCGTCGTCGGGTCCAGTCACCCGGAGGCCATGCTGCGCAACGGAGTTCACGAGTGGGATCCGTGGGCGGCGGAGCACCGCAACGCGGACGGGAGCCTGCCGCTGTACGACTACACCGTCAACCCGGCGGTGATATCGGACTACTGGCGTGCCCGGGCCCGGCAGAACGCGCACTACGAGAGCAGTTGGACGCTGGGGATGCGCGGGCTGCACGACTCTGCACTGGAGACGCGGAACGCGACCACGATCCCGGAGAAGGTCGTGGTGATGAACGACATCATCGCCGACCAGCGGCGCATCCTCGCCGAGGAGGTGGGCGAGCGGGCCGAGCCGCAGATCTTCATCCCGTACAAGGAGGTGCTGGACCTCTACAACGCGGGCGTGCGGGTCCCCGACGACGTCACGCTCATCTGGCCGGACGACAACCACGGCAACATGCGCCAGCTCCCGGACGAGGCGGAGCGTGCCCGTGCCGGCGGGAACGGGATCTACTACCACCTCTCCTACTGGGGGCGCCCGCGCAGCTACCTGTGGCTCGACACCACGCAACTCGCCAAGGTGTGGCAGGAGTTGCGGCGGGTGTACGAGCACCGGGCCGACCGTATGTGGATCTTCAACGTGGGTGACCTCAAGTCCATCGAGACGGGGCTGTCGTTCTGCCTCGACATGGCCTGGGACGTGGACGGGCAGGGGCCCGAGGAGTTCCTCGCGCGGTGGTACGGGCGGCAGTTCGGGCGCGAGCACGCCGTGGAGCTGACCGCGATCCGTACGGAGTACTACCGGCTCGCGGCCGAGCGGCGGCCGGAGTTCATCGACCGGGACGTGTTCTCGACCGTGCATCACGGGGACGAGGCGGGGCGGCGGCTGGACGCGTACGCGGCTCTCCTCGAACGGGTCCGGGCGCTCGGGGCGGGGCTTCCCGAGGTGTACCGGGACGCCTACTTCGAGCTGGTCGAATACCCGGTCCACGGCGCCTGGTTGATGAACCAGAAGTACTACTGGGCCGACCGCAACGCTCTCGCCGTCCGGCAGGGGCGGGGGGCGGGGGTGAACCGGTACGCGGATCTCGCGGAGGCCGCGCACGCCGAGGAGGCGGCGATCACGCGGCGGTACAACACGCAGGTGGCGGGCGGGAAATGGGACGGGATCGTCAATCCGTATCCGTCGCAGATCCCCAAGGCGCCGGGGCGGCCCGCTGTCACGCGGGTCGCGCGGCAGGAGACGTCGGGGCTGGGGGTGGCGGCCGAGGGGAACGACGTCGGAATCGTCCGGCCGCTGTCGTTCGACTCCTCCGATCGGGGGCGGCGGTTCGTCGATGTGTTCAACACCGGGTTCCTGCCGGTGGATTGGGCGGCGGAGGTGAGTGAGCCGTGGGTGCGGGTGAGTGTCGCGGGCGGCAGCGTGGTCGATCAGGTGCGGGTGTGGGTGGAGATCGACTGGGGGCAGGTGCCGGAGGGGATCCACACGCCGAGTGTCTCCTTCACGGGTGCGGGCCGGACCGTCGCCGTTCCGTTGCGGGTGGTCAACTCCCCGTTGCCGGTGCGGGGGTTCGTCGAGGCGCACGGGTATGTGTCCATCGAGGCCGCCCACTTCGACCGGCAGGTGCCGCGCGGGGGTGCCTGCTGGCGGACCGTGCGCGGGCTGGGGCGTCATGGCGCCGCCGTGGAGGCCGTGCCGTCGACAGCCCCCTCGGTCACCGAGGAGGTGGCCACCCGCTCCCCCGAACTCCGTTACCGCGTCCACTTCGTGTCCGCCGGGACCTTCCCCGTGACCGTCTTCCGGCTGCCCTCGCTCGACGAGCGCGGCAAGCGGCGGCTGGCCGTCGCCCTGGACGATCAGCCGCCGGTCGTGCTGACGGGGCAGGCCGTCGCCACCGGCAACCGGGGTGACGCGTGGGCCCGCAACGTCGAGGAGGGGGTCGAGAAGCTGACCGCCACGGTCGTCGTCGGGGCGCCGGGGGAACACGTGCTGCGCCTGTTCATGGTGGATGCCGCGATCGCCGTCGACCAGATCGTCATCGGTACGGGCGGGGCGGTGCCGGGGTATCTGGCGCCGCCCGAGAGCGCGCGCGGCAGGTGACGGAGCGGCGGGCACCGGTGGCGTGGATCGTCGCCTCCGGTGCCCGCCGTCTTCCCTGGTTACACCGAGACCGGCTCCACGGCCGGTGCCGTGTGGGCGCGGGTCAGGCCCTTGCGGTCGTACGCCCGGGTGCCGAGCAGGCCCGCGGTCAGGCCGAGGACGAGGGCCACCAGCGAGGCGATCACCGCGCGGCCCAGGCCGCCGTCCCAGGTCGCGCCGTAGTAGAGGACCGAGCGGACGCCGACGTACGCCTGGTGGACGGGTTCGAAGCCGGCGAGGAAGCGGATGAACGGCGGGAGGGCCTCCAGCGGGGTGGTACCGCCGGAGCTGGGGACCGCGAGGACGACGAACAGCAGGAGGCTGATCACCATGCCGAGGCCGCCGAGCAGCGCCAGGATCGCCTGGGCGACCACGGCGACGGCGGCGATGACGAGGACGCCGAGGAGCCAGAGCTGCCAGGGGTGGTCCAGGGGCATGCCGAGCCAGGCGGCGATGCCCAGGTAGGCGGTGGAGACGACGACCGCGAGGCCGCCCATGAGCGCCCACTTGACCAGCAGCGTGGCCTGGCGGCTGTGGCCGGAGTGCTCGGCCATGCGGTAGACCGGGCCCCACTCCAGGGGGATGAAGCCGAGCTGCGCGTCGACGAGGTTGGCGACGATGACGGAGCCGGTGAATCCGGCGAGGACGAGCAGCAGGGCGTAGTAGAAGGCGGAGAGGCCGTTGCCCGTGCCGGCCGGGACGGGTTCGTACGGGGTGGTGTGGACGTCCAGGGGGGCGGCGAGGACGAGGCGGGCGATGCCGGGGGCCTTCGGGGCGGCGGCGAGGAGCTGCTTGCCGATGCTCTCGTTGGCACCCGCGAGGGCCTTGGTGGCGTACGCGTTGACGATGGAGACGCTGGAGGTGTTCGCCAACGGGTTGGTGTACACGGTGACTTGGGGCCGCTGGACGTCCGTGCCGGGGCCGCTCAGGGCACCGAGGCGCTGGGTCAGGTCGGCGGGCAGGACGATCGCCCCGTACAGCTTGCCCTCGCCCATCTGCGCGCGGGCCTCGGTGAGGGTGAGGGTGCGCAGGTCGAACTTGTCGGTGTCGGTGTTCTTGCGCAGGCCCTCGGTGATCTTCGCGCCGGTGTCGCCCCGGTCGGCGTTGACGACGGCGACGGGGAAGCCGTCGAGGTGGTCGGCGGAGTTGACCGTGCTGCCCAGGTACAGCGACGCGAGGGCCGCCATGATCACGGTGACGAGGACGGCGGGGGTGAGCCAGAGCGAGAGCCCCTGCCTCGTGGGGGCCGCCGCGTCGTCGTTGTCGTGCGTCACTGCACCGATTCCCTTCGGGTGACCATTTTGGTTACTAGGTGACCAGGATGGTAACTTGCGGCCATGAAGTCAAATGTGAAACCCACGAGCGAGGAGATCGACCGCGCACTGATCGACGTCGCGGCCTTCGTGTTCGCCCAGCACGGGTTCGCACAGGGGACGGTCCAGGCCATCGCCGACGCCGCCGGGTACTCCAAGGCCGCCGTGCTGAAGCGGTTCGGGTCCAAGGAGCGCATCCAGGACGCCGTCGTCATCCAGGCCGAGGAGGCCGCCGGGACGCTCGCGGGCATCGGCGCCGCCGCTCCCGTCGGGCCCGAGCGCGACGCCGTGCTCGTCGAGGCGCTCGTCCGGATGATCGGGGAGCGGCCGGGGATGGGGGCGCTCGTCGTGGGGGCGTTCTGGCTGACGCGGGAGGCGGAGGTGATGGAGCGGCTCTCGGGGGCGATGCACACGCTGCTGGAGGCGTTCGACCCCGGGGTGTGGGAGGACGAGGAACGCCGGGTGCGGGTGGTGGCCGCGATCGGGGCGGTGACGGCCACGATGATGGCTCGGCGCGAGGAGAAGCGGCCGGACCTGACGGCGATGATCGTGGCGGCGGGGCTCGGAGCACTGGGGCATCCGGCCGGCCGGTAGCGGGCCCCGGGCGCCGTTCGCGCCTGCCGCCGACCGGGCGGTCAGGGTCGGCGGTGTAGCGCAGGACCCGGGCGAGGTCGCCGTCGGCCGCCTTGCGGAACAGCGAGTCGACCTCCTCGGCCGTCGTCTCGCGGCCCACCCGGACGGTCAGGTCGGGCTGCGGGCCGTCCTGGAGGTTCTGGTCCTGCGTGTAGGCGTGGATCGTCGTCATCGTGCCGACCTCGATGCCGAGCGCGTCGTCGAGGACCTTCACCATGGGGGCCAGGCAGTTGGTGGTGCAGGGGGCGTTGGAGACGATCGTGTGCCGCTCGGGGTCGTACAGGCCGGGTCGCGCTCGCTGAGGACCTCGACGACGGTGTCACCGACCCTGATCGAGGAGCCCGCCACGGTGACCGGCCGGGGCAGCGGGCCGTACACGCTGCGCGCGGAAACAGCTGCGGCCCATGCGGCCGAAACCGTTGATTCCCACGGTGATCGTCATCATTGCCGTCCTGATGATCGGGGGCCCCGCTGCATTGGCTGCGCCGGATATTCGTGCTGGTCAAGCGTCGATGCACTCCTCACGCGAAAGGCTGTCTCCGAGTTGCCACGTATGCCTCCAGCTGGGCCAGCGAGGAGGCGATCCCGGCTTCGTGGTCGGCCTGTCCGATGCCGGGCGGTACATCGGTGGCGGTGACCGTCACGCGGGTGCCCTCCGGGGCGGGTGCGAGGTCCCAGGTCATCGTCATGGTGCCCGCGTACACCGGGTCGTCGGACGTGAACACGGCTTGCTGGACGACCTGTTCGGGTGGGACGAGGGCGGTGAAGGAGACGTCCACGACGTCGGTCGCGTCCGAGGTCTTGCCGGGGTCGTCGGTGGCGTCGAGGTAGGTGAGCGTCATCCGGAAGCCCCCGCCGGGGCGGGGGTCCCAGTGCTCGATGTGTCCTCGCATGCCGGCGGGCGGGAGCCAGGTTTCGAGGGCGGCGCGGTCGACGAGGGCGGCGTAGACGGTGTCCGGCGGGGCCGGGACGAGGCGGGCGGCGCGGTCTGTTCTCGGCATGCGGGGGATCGTACTGATGACGGGTCAGTTGCGGCCCGCCATCACCCCGCCGTCGACGTCCCAGACCGCGCCGGTCACCCAGTCGGTCTCCGCGGACAGGAGGAAGGCGACCGTGGCGGCGACGTCGTCGACGGTGCCGGTGCGGCCGAGGGGGTGGAAGGCGTCGAAGCCGTCGAGGGCGGTGTCCAGGTCGGCCTTGGGGATGAACTCCTCGTAGATGGGGGTGCGGACGACTGCGGGGGCGACGGCGTTGACGCGGATGCCGTGGGCGGCGAGTTCCATCGCGAGGTGCTGGGTCAGGGCGTGCAGGCCGGCCTTGGCCATGGAGTACGCGGAGGACGGCGTCGCGGCGACCGCCTGGTGGGCCCACATGGAACCGACGTTGACGACGGCGCCCCGCGCGCCGCGTTCGATCATGTTGGCGGTGACGGTCTGGGTGAGGAAGAAGAAGGCCCGGTTGATGGCCTGGTAGCGGTCGTAGTCGGCGCCGGTGTGGTCGAGGAACGGCCTGGGGGCGAAGACCCCGGCCGCGTTCACCAAGAGGGTGGCGTCGGCGTGCTCCCCGGTGAGGGTGGTGCGCAGGGTCTCGACGGCCGCCGGGTCGGTGAGGTCCGCCGCGAGGCCGTACGCCGTGCCGTGCGCGGACAGTGCGGCGGCGGCCTCGGTGGCGCTCGCCTCGGTACGGCCGGTGACGACGGCTGTGCCTCCGGCGTCGAGGACGTGGCGGGCGACGGCGTGGCCCATGCCGCTGCTGCCACCGATGACGATGGCCTTCCGGCCGGTGAAGTCGGTGCGGGACATGTGGGGCTCCTTCAGATGCGGGGGTTCTCAGGCGTAGGGGTTCAGGACGAGGTAGCCGTCGATGCGGCTGAGCCGGTCCGAGACCGGGTCGTCCGGCAGGGCGTGGCCGAGGTTCTCCGCCCGGACCTCGCCGATCCACTGATCGTGCTGGTACTCGTGGTTGATCAGCGCGGTCAGGAGGTGAGTGGCGACCACGGCCATCTGGCCGGGGGCACCGACCCGGCCCGCGGCGATGTCGCCGATGCGGGCGTGGACGCGTTCGGCGACCGTGTCCCGGAACGCGCCCAGGCGTTGCACGGTGGGCAGGGCGCCGCGGAACTTCTCCGGGTTCGCCGAGTCCATGAGGCCGTCCAGCTCCGGGTCGGGGCTGGGTTCGGCGGCGGTGAGGTTGCGGATCATGAAGTGGGCGACATGGGCCTGGTGGCCGAGGTGCCAGCCGATGGCGCTGGAGTCGTCGTGCGGGCGCCAGGTCACCTCGTCGGGGGTGAGGTCGCGCCACAGGTCGTCGGTGTAGGCGCGGGCGCGGTCGTACTCGCGCAGGAGCGCACCCAGGTCGGGCGGGGTGTCGCGATATGCCATGGTTATGCCTCGCTCGGTCGGCGGGGCGGCGGTTGCCGCTCCGTCCTGCCAAATTAGGCACTCCAGGCGGGATCCGGTAGAGGATCTTGGCGAATCCGGATATAGGCGCTGGATATGGCTAGCGGGCGGCGGCGAGTCCGTCGGCGAGGCGGGTGAGGTCGGCGGCGAGCGGGGAGTCCGCGCTCCAGACGGCCTCGAAGGAGATCTGCACCTCGCGGCCCTCGTCCACCAGGACGCGGTGCGGTACGTCGGGCGAGGAGAGCTTGGAGCGGGGCACCAGCGCGGAGCCGAGGCCGAGCCTCGTCCAGTCCTCCAGGACCTGGTAGCCGGCGGCCTCGCCCTGGTAGGTGCGCAGGGGCAGTTCACGGGAGCGGAAGAGCTGGGTGGTGAAGGTCGTCAGTCCGCAGGTGTCGGGGACGAGGATGAACTGTTCCCGGACGGCGTCCGAGAGTTCGAGCGGGGTGTCCTCGCCGGTCTCGGGGCTGACGACGACGATCGGTTCGACGTCGACGACGCGGTGCTCGAAGCGGGGCATCGCGGCGACGGCCGGGATGAGGATGACGTCCAGTTCCCCGGCGATCAGCCCTTCGCGCAGGTCCCGCATGTTCGCCTCGCGCAGGACGAGGTCGCGGGGCACCGGCAGGTCGCGGACCACGCTGAAGGAGCGGGCGGCCAGGTGGGAGCCGATGAGGGGCGACAGGCCCATACGGATCTTGCGCTCGCCGGGTTCGGTGAGCCGGCGGGCCTCCGCGGTGACCGCGTCGAGGGCGGCCAGGGCCCGGTCGATCAGCGGGAGGATGCGGGCACCGAACGCGGTCTGCGTCACGCCGCGCGGGGAGCGCTCGAAGAGCTTGCCGCCGAGGCGCTCCTCCAGTTTGGCGATGCCGTTGGACAGGGCGGGCTGGGTGACGCCGTACGCACGGGCGGCGGCGCTGAAGGACTTCGTCTCGGCGACGGCCTGCGCGTAGCGGAGCCCTTCCGGGTTGAGGCGGTCGACCATAGCCATGCCTTATCGCTCCATTCACCGGTGTCCCCTACCGGGCGGTTCGTCCGCTGCCTAACGTGGGGTTCCTGTCTGTTGAGCATAACCAACGGCTATAGACCCCACTTATCGGGAAGGATCCCGCCCATGCCCTACGACGTGATCGTGGTCGGCGCCGGTGTGTCCGGGCTGGCCGCGGCCGGGGCGCTGCGTGCCGCCGGGCTCGACGCGGTGTGCCTGGAGGCCCGCGACCGGATCGGCGGGCGGCTGCTGTCCACGCCCGACCACGCCCTGGACCTCGGGGCCACCTGGTTCTGGGACGGCGAGGAGCGGGTCCGGGCCGTGGTGGAGCGCGGCGGCGTCGAGGTGTTCGGCCAGCATCTCGCCGGGGACACGCTCCTCCAGGAGGCGTCCGGGGTCCGGCGGCTGTCCGGCAACCTGGTCGACGTCCCCTCGTACCGTTTCGCCGCCGGGGCCCGCGCTGTCGCCGACGTCCTCGCCGCCGGGGTGGACGTACGGCTGGGCACGCCCGTCAGTGCCGTGCTCCCGGGCGGGGGTGGCGGGCTCCTCGTCCGTACCCCGGCGGGGGAACTGCGGGCCGGGCATGTCGTGCTGGCGGTGCCGCCCGCGCCGGCGGTGGAGCGGATCGACTTCGGGGGCGTGCTGCCCGCCGGGCTGGTACGGCTGGCGCGGGCGACGCCGGTGTGGATGGGGGGCGTCGCGAAGGTCGTCGTCCGGTATCCGGCCGCGTTCTGGCGGGCGGAGGGGCTCGCGGGGGCGGCGGTCAGCAGGACCGGGCCGCTCCAGGAGGTCCACGACATGTCGGGGCCCGGCGGGAGTCCGGCGGCGCTGTTCGGGTTCGCGCACGCGCGGGCGGTGCGGCCGGGGTTCGTGGAGAGTGTCACGGCGCAGTTGGTCCGGCTGTTCGGCCGGGAAGCGGCCCGGCCCGACGCCGTGCATGTGCAGGACTGGAGCGCCGAGCGCTGGACGTCCCCGCCCGGGGTGCACGGCCTCTGCGACTACTCCCTGTTCGGTGACCCCCTCTACCGGCAACCGGCCCTGGACGGCCGCCTCCACTGGGCGTCGACCGAGACCGCCGCCGATCACGCCGGGCACATCGAGGGGGCGCTGTCGGCGGGTGAGCGGGCGGCGCGGGCGATCCTGTCCGTGGTGTCGGGCATCGCCCGCTAGAGGGCGCCGGCCACTCTCAGCGCGCCGTACCCCACAGCCGTGACCAGCGCCGTGGACAGCGCCCCCAGCAGCAGCCCCCGCCTCCCCGTCCGCAGCAGCGACCCGATGCGTACGCCGCTGCCCAGTGCGAAGAGGGCGGCGGTGAACAGGAGGGTGGTGGCCGTCTTCGCCGAGGCCAGGACCGGTGCCGGGACGGTGCCGGTCGTGCGGAGCAGCATGGTCGCCAGGAAGCCGAGGACGAACAGGGGGACGAGTGCGGGGCGGTGGCCCGGGGTGCGCCGGCGGTGCAGTGCGCCCGCCCCAGCGACCATCGGCGCCAGGAGGACGACCCGCGTCAGTTTGACGACGACGGCGACGGCGACGGCGCCGGGGCCCGCCGGGGAGGCCGCCGCGACGACCTGGGCGACTTCGTGGACGGAGATTCCCGCCCAGGCGCCGAGGTGTTCGGGGCTCAGGGCGAGCGCCTGGCCCAGGAACGGCAGGAAGGCGATCGCGGCGCTGCCGTACAGGGTCACGAGCGTGACGGCCGTGGCGACCTCCTCCTTGTCGGTGTCGGTGACGCTGTCCATCGCGGCGATGGCGGAGGCGCCGCAGACGGAGAAGCCGGTCGCGACCATGAGGGTGAGGCCGCGCGGGACGCGCAGGAGCCGGCCGAGCAGGAGGGTGCCGGCGAAGGTGACGAGGACGGTGGCGACGACGGCCGCGACGGTCCCGGCGCCGAGGCCGAGGACCTCGCCGAGCCCGAGTTGCAGGCCGAGCAGGACGACGCCGAGGCGCAGGCATTTGCGCGCCGCCCAGGTCATGCCCTCCCTCGTCTCCTCGGGCAGTACCCCGCCGATCGCGGCCCCGAGGACGACCGCGACGGTGAGTGCGCTCAACTCGGGGACGAGTGTGCCGAGTTGGAACGCCACGGCCGTACCGGTCGCCGCGAGGAGGAGTCCCGGGGTCAGGGTGCGGGCGGGGGCGGTCCGTCCTGTGGTGCTCATGGACCGATCGTCGGCGGGGTGCGGGCGGGCCGGTAGCGGTCACGTCCCTCGCAGGTCATAAGTCCGGTGAATGACTCAGGGGAGGCGTGCGACGACGATCCGGGTGCCCGAGCGGCCGGTGACGGGGACGGTGGCGATGCCGGGGCCGAGGCGGTCGCCGAGGTGGGCGGCCATGACGGTGACCAGGTCGCCGAGGGCCACGCGGTCGAGGATCTCGTCGACGGCGGTGTCGGGGGCGGGCCGGGCGAAGGCGGGGTCCGCCTCGACGTCGGCCATGGTCAGGGCGGCGCGGCCGGCGAGGCGGTGGCCGGCGGGGAGGAAGGCGAGCGGGGGCGCCTCGGTGAGGTGGGTGACGGTCAGCCCGGCGAAGTCGTCGCTCCCGTCGCAGAGGATCGCCGCGTCGGCGGTGCCGTCACGCAGGCTCGCCAGCGGGGTGGGGGTGAACAGGACCTCGACGGGTACGGGGTGCGCGCGCACCCACTCCGTGAGGAGCCCGCCGCCGGTGCCGGGGCGGGTGGCGAGGGTGAGAGGGACGTCGCGGGCCGCGCGCCGGGTGCGGTGGACGGCGGCGTCGAGGGCGTCGAGCGCCTTGCCGGCTTCCTTGAGGAAGACCTCGCCCGCCGGGGTGAGAGCCTGTGTCGCGTCCCCGGTCGGATCAGCGCACGTCGTCTGGTGCGTGCTGTCGCAAGGCGCCGGAGCGTCCGCGTGGCGGAGTCACGTGGGCGTTTCGGCAACGCGGCGAGAGTGCGTGCCAGGCGGCGGGCGCCCGGCCGGGGACGCGACACAGGCTCTCAGGGCGACGTGGCGGCTGGTGCGGGCCAGCAGTCGTACGCCCAGGCGGCGTTCGAGGCGGGCGACGGCGCGGGACAGGGGCGGCTGGGAGATGCCGAGGCGTTCGGCGGCGCGGCCGAAGTGGAGTTCCTCGGCGACGGCGGTGAAGTAGACGAGTTCCCGTGTCTCCAGACGATCCATGCCCTCAGGGTATCGACCCTTGTCGAAGCGGTCATGGCTCCCGGCGGCGGTCGCTTGGTCCACTGAGGGTGTGCGGCCTCCGCCGTATCGCAAGCCGTAGCAAGAGGAGTGTCGTGGACCTGAATCTGACCGCCAGGACAGCGATCGTCACCGGTGCGGGCCGGGGTATCGGGCTGGCCGTCGTGCGGGAGCTGGTGGGCGAGGGGGTGCGGGTCGTCGGGGCCGCGCGGACGATCACGCCGGAGCTGAAGGAGACCGGCGCGTTCGCGGTGTCGGCGGATCTGGCGACGGCCGAGGGGACGCGGGCCCTGGTGGACGCGGCGCTCGCCGAACTGGGCCACGTGGACCTGCTGGTGAACAACGTCGGGGGCGGTGACGAGGCTCCGCCCGGGTTCCGGGAGACGAGCGACGAGCAGTGGCTGCGGGTCCTGGACCTGAATCTGCTGAGCACGGTCCGGGTGACGCGCGCCGCGCTGCCGAGCCTGGTCGAGCGGCGGGGGTCGGTCGTGAACATCTCCTCGGTGTCGGGGCGGATACCGCCCGCCGGGTCGGTCGCGTACAGCGTGGCGAAGGCCGCGGTGACCGCGCTGGGCAAGGCGCTCGCCGAGGAGTTCGGGCCGCTGGGGGTGCGGGTCAACACGGTGTCGCCGGGTGTCGTGCGCACCCCGGCGCTGGAGGATCCGGAGGGGCTCGCCGCGCGGATCGCCGCCGAGGCGGGTCTCGGCTTCGAGGAGTTCCTCGACCGGCTGCCGCAGACGTTCGGGATCACCACCGGCCGCCTCACCGAGCCCCGCGAGGTCGCCGCCCTGGTGGCGTTCCTCCTGTCGGACGCGGCCGGGAACATCACCGGCGCCGATCACCGCGTCGACGGCGGGACCGTCAAGACGGTGTGAGCGACGCGCCGCGGTCCGGGCAGCCGGGCCGCGGCGCCGCGCCCGGTCAGTAGGTGCCGGTGAGGGTGATGGCGAGGTCGGTGATGTTCAGCGGGAACTGGCCGATCGGCGTGACGGTGGCGCTGAGGACGTCGACGCTGTAGAGCGTCGGGGTGCTCGCGCCGTACGGCGTCAGGGAGGCGAAGGCCGCGTTGGCGGTCGTCCTGCCGTTGGTCAGGGTGCTGAACATGTCGAAGCCGGCGTCGAGGTTCGCGTCGAAGCCGAGGAGGCCGGTGGCGACGAGGTTCCCGGCGTTCGGGGGCGACTGGATGACGATCTGGTCGTTGAGGGTGTCGATGTCGACGAGGGTGGTGCCGGTGGAGCCGACGAGGTCGTTGTTGGTGTAGGCGGCGGCGGTCACGCCGAGCGCGTTCGTGGTGGCCGGCGGGATGTTCAGCATGCTGTCGGCGACGGTCGTGTTGTCGTTGAGGTTGTGGCGCAGGTTCTGGCCGTTGTTGCTGAGGATCCTGAGCCGGTCGGCGGCGGGGTTGAAGTCGATGTCGAACACCGTGCCGTACAGGGCGATCTGGAGCTGGGAGACCTTGGTGACGACGACGTCGGTGGTGGCCGGCGGCGTCTTGATGGTGTAGATGCCGCCCTTGTCGCCGAGGCCGTACATGATGCCGTTCTGCGGCCGGTGGTCGATGCCGAGGAGCTTGGTGTCCCCGCTGAGTCCGGTGACGACCCGCACCCAGTCGAGGACCTGGGGCCTGTCGGTGGTGAAGGTGGCCATCAGGGTGCCGTCGCCGGTGATCCCGAAGGCCCGCAGACTGGGTACGGCGGCGGCCCCGGCGGCGGTGCTGCCGGAGGCGGGCGTGCCGGCCAGGAGGGCGCCGGCCACGGACAGGGCGGCGATCAGTGTCGCGGCTCTCTTTCCCGTTCTCATCCTCGTGTTCCTCCCGTTCGAGTGGACCGTGCTGTGACAGGTACGAAAAGGAGGGCGCCCTCGCGGTCCCAATAAAGCGTGCGCCCACCGGCCCGGGCAACCGGATCCGGCGACAACGACGCCCCGCTCCGCGAACTTTGCGCGTCCTGACAAACGCGGGGCCTCCGCACCCTTCACCACTTCACCGTGACTGATAAAGACGGGTCCGGTTTTCTCCTATGTCTCTCCCGCACCCGGTGACATGCTCACGCCCATGGGAAGCCTCTTCGTCGAACTGGCCCGCCAGGCACCCGCCAACGCGCGCCGGGAGGTCGAGGCGTACACCCGCGAGGTCCCGGAGTTCGCCTCCCTCGTCACCGGCACGCGGGCCAGGGCGCAGGCCCTGGAGTACGCGGTGTGGTTCCGCCGCCGCACGATCGACCTCGCCCCGGCCAACGGCCTGCTGACGGACGGGGACCTCGACCACATCGCGTCGATGGGCGAGATGCGGGCCGGCGCGGGCATGTCCCTGGCCTCCCGGCAGCAGGTGCTGCGCGTGCACACCGAACTCATGCTCCGCGAGATCGACGAGGCGACACGGGCCCGCAGCGACGGCAGCCTCGACGAACTCATGAGCGTCATGGGCTGGTTCGCCCCGCAGGGCGAGCGCGGCATCGACGCCTACTGCCGGGGGTTCGTGACGGCGCTGCGCCGGCGGATGCCGTACGTCGCGCAGGTCGCCCTGCTCACCAAGGCGCTGCTGGCCGAGGACCCGGTGGCCAAGGAGCTGGCCCGGGTGGCGGGCGTGCGGCTCGCCGACGCCTACGACGTGACGGTGGTCCGGGTGCCGGACCGTCCCGGTGACGACCGGGACCTGGACGGCGAGGTCGAGGGGCTCGCGCGGGCGCACCGGGTGCCGCTGTGGTGGCGTCCGGCGTCGGCGGGGCGGGGCGGTGAGCTGATCGCGCTGACCGGTCCCGACGACGATGTCGCCGTCCTCGTGCGGGACTTCGCCGAAGCGCTCGGTCACCCCTGTGCCGCCGGGACCGCGGGCGGGCCCGTGCTCACCGACGCCCTGGACCGGGCCCGGCACATCGGCCGGGCGGCGCCGCTGCACCGGGCGCCGGCCCGGCTGCGCCCGCACACCCTCGCCGACGTCTTCGTCGAACTCGCGGTGGCCGACGCCCCGTTCACCGACGCCTGGCTGCGGGAGGTGGCCCGTTCGCTCGCGCCCGGGCCCGACCTCCTGCTGACGCTGGACGCGTACTACCACTGCGACATGAACCGCGCCCTGACCGCGAGCGCCCTCAACGTCCACCCCCGCACCCTCGACTACCGGCTGCGCCGGGTCCGCGAACTCACGGGCCTGGACCCGGCGTCGACGCGGGGTGTGCGGGTGCTGAGCACCGTGGTGACGCGGGGGCTGTCGGGCGCCTGGAGCTGACCGGGGCAAACCTTCCTGATCAGAAGATCACCAACTCTTTGTCCCGAGCAGAACATGTGGACCCGCTGTGAGCACCAAGATCGACAGGCGGCCGTCCTCGACGGCCCGACCCCCCACTCCCAGCGGAGATCTCCATGCACAACAGAACAACGCGCGCACCGGGCAGGCGAGTTGCCCTCGCCGCGGCGGCCGCGCTGGGCCTCGTCGCGCTCGGCGCGGTCCCGGCCCCGGCGTCCCCCACCGCCGTCTCCGGCAGCGCACAGCCCGTCATCGTCCTGCTGCGCGACCAGCACCCGGACCTCTCGCCCCGTACGGACACCGCACGGCGCGCGCGGGCCGTGGCCGGTGACCAGAGCCCGGTCGTGTCGCTGCTCAAGGACACGGGCGCCACGCACGTCGCCCCCATCAGCCTGGTCAACGCGGTCGCGGCGACGGTGAAGCCCGGCGAGCTGGCCCGGATACGCGTCGACCGCGACGTGGCCGCCGTCGTCCCGGACCTCCCGATCGCCCTCCCCCGCCACCCGCACGCGGCCACGGTCTCCCGTACGGCCGCCGCCGCCTCCTGCGCGCAGGGCGCGCAGCCGGTCACCGAGCCGGAGGGGCTGGCCCTGACGAGGACCGACGCCGCGCAGAAGCTGGCCACCGGCAAGGGCGTCAAGGTCGCGTTCATGGCGGACGGGATCGACGTCGACAACCCGGAGTTCGTCCGCCCCGACGGCAGCCGGGTGATCACCGACCACCAGGACTTCACGGGCGGCGGGACCGGCGAGAAGACCGACGGCGCGGAGGCGTTCGGCGACGCCAGCGCCCTCGCGGCGCAGGGCAGCCGTACCTACGACCTCGCGCAGCAGCTGCCGTACGCGAAGCTGCCGAAGGGCTGCGCGTTCCGGATCCGGGGGTTCGCGCCGGACGCGGAGCTGATGAGCCTGAAGGTGTTCGGGGAGAAGCGGGCGGCGACCGCGTCCGGGTTCGTGCGGGCGGTGCAGTACGCCGTCGAGCACCACGCGGACGTGCTGAGCCAGTCGTTCGGCTCGAATCCCTACCCGGACCCGCGGACGGACCCGATCCGGCTCGCGGACCGTGCGGCGGTCGCCGCCGGGACGACGGTGGTGGCCTCCACGGGTGACTCGGGTGTCTCCGGCACGATCGGCTCCCCGGCGAGCGACCCGCAGGTCATCGGCGTGGGCGCCTCGACGGCGACGCGGCTGATGGCGCGCGGCTACGGCTACCCCGGCGGGGTCAGCGACAACATCGCGGCGCTGTCCTCGGGCGGCACGACGATCGACAACAAGCTCGTCGACCTGGTCGCCCCGGGTGCCTACGACTTCGCGGCGTGCACACCGGGCGCCCTGTGGACGGGCTGCACGCTGCCGACGCAGATCTTCGGCGGCACCAGCCAGTCGGCACCCTTCGTGGCGGGCGCGGCGGCCGACGTGGTCCAGGCGTACGAGGCCGCCCACGGCGGCACGCGCCCGGCACCGGCCCTGGTCAAGCGGCTCCTCACCGGCACGGCCACCGACCTGCGGGTCCCCGCCGGCGAACAGGGCTCCGGGCTGCTGAACACGGACGCCGCCGTACGGGCCGCCCGCGCGGCCGGCTCCTCGGCACTGGTCCCCTCGGTGTCGCAGCTGGACCTCACCGGGCGCCCGGGGGCCACGCAGCGCACGACGGTGACGCTGGCGAACACCGCGAACCGGCCCCAGAAGGTCACCCTGTCCTCGCGGACCCTCGGCTCGACGACGTTCGGTGACGCCCGCACCGTCACGGTCGGCGCCCCGCTGGCCGGCACCCCGCAAGGGCGCCTCGCCGTCGAGCCGCTGACCGTGCGCGTCCCGAAGGGCACGCCTCTCCTGGACGTGACCCTGGCCTGGCCCGGCAAGGACAAGCAGGGCTTCCTCGTCCCGGTCGTCTTCGACCCGAAGGGCCGGCTCGTCCAGATCGGGTACGACTACGGCGGCTCCGGTCACAGCAACCACCAGTACGTCGACGTGCACGACCCGGTGCCCGGGAACTGGACCGTGAAGGTCGTCTGGAGCTTCGGCATGGACGGCCTCCAGTGGGCCGACCTGAAGCCCGGCACCTACCGGGGCCCGCTGCACATCCAGATCGCCGGTCACCGCTGGACCACGGCGGGCGTGCCCGCGCAGACCCGGACCGTCCCGGCGGGCGGCAGCGCCTCCTTCCCGGTGTCGGTGCCGTTCCCGCGCACCGCGGGCGACTCGCCGTTCTCCCTCCAGTTCGCCTCGGGCACGACGGCGCTGTCGCTGCCGGTGGCCCGCAGGACGCTGGTCCCGGTCGACCCCGCGAAGAGCACCTCGTTCACCACCCGGATCATCGGCGGCGTGGGCCGGGGTCTCGGGCAGACCGACGGCTACTACCTCGACGTACCGGCGGGCCGGCGCAGCCTGACCGTCGACCTCGCGGGGCAGGACGCGGGGACCGTCCTCACCTACTACCTGGTGAGCCCGCAGCAGCAGATCCTGGCCCGGGACACCAACCTGACCGGGGCGAAGGGGACGACGCCCACCAAGTACGCGAGCCTGACCGTGAACCGGCCCGCCGCGGGGCGCTGGACGCTGATCGTCGCCGTGCCCGACGCCGTCGACGGCAACGCGGTCAGCCGGCAGGTCACCGGTACGGTCCGCCTCGACGCCGTGTCCGTCACCGCCTCCGGTCTGCCGGGCGGCGCTGCCACCGTCCTCAAGCGGGGCAGCGCGGTCAAGGTGGCGGTGAAGGTCACCGACACCGGTCCCGCGAACCGCTCGTACTTCCTGGATCCCCGGCTCGCGGACCCGGCCGACGTGGTCCTCCCCGAGGCCGACGGCACGTCCACGGTCGCGGCGAACGGGGGCGACCCGCTGTCCTGGTGGGTGCCCACGCACACCACGGCGCTGAGGGCGGCGGTCACCGCCGACGTCCCCGTGGACGCGTCGCTCTTCCCGTGGACCGGCTCGCCCCAGGTCCTGGGCACCCGGGGCGCCGACGGCTCGGTCCTGGCGACGAGCACCGCCGGTCAGCTGTCCGGCGGCTCCTGGTACGTCAGCGTCTCCACGCCCGGTCCGTTCACCACCGCCACGGCGCCCGAGGGCACCGCGACGGTGTCGGTGACCGCGACCACGCAGCCCGTGGACCCGGCGGCGAAGGCGTCGACCGGCGTGTTCTGGGACCTCAAGGGCGCCTACACACCGCTCGCCGTGGCCCCCGGCAGGTCGGGCACCATGACGCTGACGCTCACGCCGACCGCTCCCGTCGGCACGGTCGTGCACGGTGTCCTGTACGTGGACACCGACACCCCGCTGAGCGTCGCGAACGGCTCGGAGCTCGTCGGCATCCCGTACACCTACACGGTCGGCTGACTCCCGCTCCCCGGGGCCGGTCCCTCCGCGCGGGGGCCGGCCCGTCAGCGTCTGGGGCCCGCCAGCGCGTACGCCGTCACGCCGGTCACGGCGAGGCCCAGGGCCGTCCAGGTGGCCGTCGTCGCGTCGGGCGGCAGGAGGGGCCAGGCCATGATCCGGGTCGCCGTGTCCGTCGGGGGCGGGGTGACGAAGGCGAGGGCGAGCCAGCCGAAGGGGAGGCTCCAGGCGTGGTGGGCGCCGTGCAGGGCGGCGCCGAGGGCGGCGAGTCCCATGAGGCCCGCGCTGTTGCGGACGATCAGGAGGCTCGCGGCGGGGGTGCGGGCCGCCAGGAGGGCCCCGGCGAGGAGGGCCGCGGCCAGCAGGACGTGGGCGGCCCTGCGGCGGGGCCAGGGGATCGCGGCCGTGCGGTCGAGGGCCGGGTCCTGGCCGCCGAGCCCGGCCGAGGCGGCCATCGCGCCCGCGGCCAGCGCCAGGGTGGGCAGGCGGGTGTCCGCCCCGCCGCCGTCGGCGGACGCCCACGCCAGCGCCGTGGCGGTGAGCAGGACGGCGAGGGACGCCGGGACCTGGCGTGACCGGGCGTACAGCGTCAGCCATCTCATCGGGGTCCGCCCTTCAGGACGTCGAAGGGTTCTCCCCGGCAGGTGTGGGCGGCTGTGCGCATCGCGTCGACGCGGGCGAGCTGCTGGGCGCGGGGCCGTGCGGTGAGGTCCTGCCACGCCGTGCGGGCCTCGGGGCCGGCGGCGGGGTCGAGGGTGCCGAGGACCCAGGCCACCGCGACGGTCCGGGCGATGTCCTCCTCGCCGATGCCCTGCCAGCCGACGGGGGTGCAGCCGGGGACCAGGCCCTTGCCGACGAGGGCCCGGGTCAGGTTCCCGCCCCCGGCGAGGGCGGCGTCGTCGAAGTCGACGAGGACGGTGTCCTGGCGCCGGCGCGGGGTGGAGCCGTGGGGCAGGAAGGTGGTGTTCTCCCGGACGGCGTCGGGCGCCTTCTCGCCCAGGGCGGTGCGCAGGAGGCTCAGGGCCTCCTTGCCGGGGCCCGCGAGGCCGGCCAGCCGGTCCTCGTGGGTGCGGGTGACGCAGACCGGGCCGTCGCACACGGGCCGCGCGGCGGCCCGGTCGACGACGTACATGCGGTCCGGGTCGGTGGGCAGGACCAGCACGGCGAGCGCCGCGCCGGCGAGGACGGGGGCCGGGGCGAGCAGGCGGGCTCGGCCCGTCGTGGCGGTGAGCAGGGCGAAGCCGGTCGCGGCGAGGCCGAGGAACCACAGCGTCTGGCCGAGGGAGACGGTGGTGGACAGGGTGACGAAGGCGGAGCGCACGTCGTAGACGCCTGGGGAGAACAGGGAGAGCCGGTTGGGCCGGTCGATGTCGAAACCGTCCGGGCTGATCGTCCTCGCGCGGCCCAGCGACATGTGTATGAGGGTCGTGAACGCCAACGCCGTGATGGTCAGCGCGGGCGGGGTGAGCGGGGACGGCAGGGTGCGGGCGATGCCCATGCCGAGGACGGCTCCGGCGGCGAGGGCGAGGACGGCGACCAGGGTGACCGGCAGCCAGCCGAGGTGCGCGTACCCGGCGTGCGCCAGGACCTGGGCCCCGCCGACGAGGACGAGGAGGGTGAAGCCGGTGGCGAGGGTGGCCGCCGCCGTGCCGGCCTGGGTGGCGGCGCGGTGCCAGGCGGGCCGGGGGGTGGTCGCCAGCAGTTCGGTCATCTTCGAGCGGTGGTCGCGCAGGCCCTGGAGGGCGCCGGCGCCGACGGCCAGGGGCCACAGGTAGTAGAGGAGGGAGCGGGTCCACAGGGCGAGCGGCGTCCACTGGGCCGTCCACGCGGTGGTGCCGCGCCACCAGGAGGCGTCCGCCGCGTAGAGGAAGGCGAGGGCGCTGGTCAGGAGGAGGGCGCCGGCCCAGGGGGCGGCGGAGCGCTTCAGTTCGGTGCGCAGGACGGTCACCAGGATCCCTGCCCTCGTCCGGGGTGCTGGAGGAGGGCGGAGTAGCCGCGTTCCAGGGGGCTGTCGCCGACGTACTCGGGGCCGCCGGCGGCGGCGAGTTCCTCGGGGGTGCCCTGGATGACGAGGCGGCCCTCGTCGAAGAGGACGACGCTGGTGCAGGCGGCGGCGACGTCCTCGACGAGGTGGGTGGAGACGACCACGCAGGTGTCCTTGCCGAGTTCCTGGAGGAGTTCGCGGAAACGCAGGCGCTGCGCGGGGTCGAGGCCGACGGTCGGCTCGTCCAGCAGGAGGATCGCCGGGTCGTTGACGATGGCCTGGGCGATGCCGACGCGCCGGACCATGCCGCCGGACAGGGTCTTCATGCGCGCGTCCGCCCGGTCGGCGAGGCCCACGCGTTCCACGGCGTGCTGCACGGCCCCCGGGACGTCCCGCTCGGGCACCTCCTTGAGCCAGGCCATGTACTCGACGAACTCGCGGACGGTGAACCGCTTGTAGTAGCCGAACTCCTGCGGCAGGTAGCCGATGCGGCGCCGTACCGCCCGGTGCTCGCCGCGTCCGCCGACGGACTCCCCGAGGAGTTCGAGGGTGCCTTCGGTGGGGCGCAGGACGGTCGCCAGCGCCCGGATGAGGGTGGTCTTGCCCGCCCCGTTCGGCCCGAGGAGGCCGTGTACGCCGGTTCCCAGCGTCAGGTCGAGCCCGTCGACGGCCATGCGGTTCCTGCCGACCCTGACCTTCAGTCCGGTCGCCCGGATCTGCCAGGCGTACGTCGTCGGCGCGATGTCGGCCGCGCTCACCATGAGGTCTTCCTCTCCGAGTCCGCGTACGCGCCTCTGCGTACGATCACCACACCGGCACCGGCGGCGAGGAGCGTTCCCCACAGCGGTGTCCCGGCCGTCCCGAGGACGGCCGTCGTTCGTCCGGCGGCCAGCGCCGGTGCCACCACCACGGCCGCCCACGCCGCCGCGAGCAGGGCGGCGGCCCTGGTGACCCCGACGGCGCCGCCGAGGGCCAGCGTCAGGGAGGTGAGGGCGAGGCAGGGCAGCAGCCACTGGGCGGCCGTCGCCCCGGTCGCCCAGCCGCACAGGAACAGCACGGGCACGACGACGGCGAGCACGGACGCCGTGCGACGCAGCACCAGGTACAGGCCCGACCTCGGGGTGGAGGCCGTGAGGTCGTACGCCGGGTCCAGGCCGCGCGACCAGGACGCGGCGACGCCGAGGACCGGCAGGACGGGGGCGAGGAGGAGGACGAGCGACACCTCGCCGGGGCCCGTGCCGGTGCCGGTTCCCGTGACGTCGAGGAGCAGGGCGATCAGGGTGACGCCGACGGTCATGGCGAGCCAGGGGACCATCGCGGGGGTCAGCCAGTGCGCCAGGCGCGCGGTGCGGCGGCGCCGGACGGGTGCCCGGTCGAGGTGGGGTTCGAGGGCGGCCCACACGGTGTCGGTGAGGGCCGCGACGGAGTGGGTAACGGCGGCGGACAGGCTCTCGCGGCACACAGGGCACGCCTCCAGGTGGGCTTCCAGGGCCCACACCTCGTCGGGGGCGAGGTCGGGGGCGCCGTGCGCGTAGCCGTCGATGATCCGTGCCGACGCGTGGTTATCGCTCATGTCAGCGCCTTCCGCAGCTCGGTCCGGGCCCGGCGGGCGCGGGTCTTGACGGTGCCCTCGGGCAGGCCGAGGAGGACGGAGGTCTCCCGTACGGACAGCCCGTCGAGCACCAGCGCCTGGAGTACGTCGCGGAGTTCGGGTGCGAGGCGGCTCAGCGCGTCGCCGACCTCGCCGCCGACGCTCGTCGCGAGCGCCTCGTCCTCGGCGGCGGGCGCGGGGTGCAGGGGGGCGGCCCCGGGCGGGGGCTGCGCGTGGTGGGCGCGGCGCCGGAAGGCGTCGACGAGGCGGCGGGCGGCGATCGTCCACAGCCAGCCGACGGCGCTCCCGCCGGCCGCGGCCCCGGCGAACGCCCCGGCCGCGCGCCACACCGCGAGGTACGTCTCCTGCATGACCTCGGCGACGATCTGCTCGTCCGCGCAGCGCCTGCGCAGCCGTACGGCCATCCAGGGCGACGTACGCCGGTACAGCTCCTCGAACGCGGGCCGGTCCCCTCGGGCGACCAGCCGCAGGAGGTGTTCCTCGTCGAGTTCGCCGGGTGGCTTTCTTCTTCGTGCTCTCACACCCACAAGACGTGGGGCGGGGGCGCCAGGTTTTCCTTAAGGGGTGATCCGCGTCACATCAGGGGCGGCGGGCCAGCTCCTCAAGGATCTCCACCGCCCGGCCGGCCTGCTCGTGGGGCACGAACAGGTGGTCGTGGTGGAATCCGGCGACGACGTTGCAGCTCAGGCCGGCGGCGGCGAGAGCCCGGGAGACGGCGGCGGTGAGGCCGACGGCGTCGAGGGCGGAGTGGACGCGCAGGGTGATCCAGCCGGCCACGTAGTCGTACGGGAGCCCGGCCGCGTCGGCTTCCTCGCGGGGGACGACCAGGGTCAGGCCCTCCGTCTCGGCGACGGTGACGACCGGGGTGACGCCGGCGGGGACGCCGGCGTCGGTCGTGGTGAACACGTAGCGTCCCGGGCGCAGTTCGGGGGACATGCCGCTCAGCAGCTTGCGCAGATCACGTTCACCGGTCACGGCCGGCAGCTTACGCGGGCGGCGCCGGCCAGGGGGTCCGGCCGGCGCCTGAGGGGGTGTCAGGGGGCGATGTGGGAGACGAAGCGGTACGTCCCCGAGGGGGCCCGGTAGACGGCCCGGTCTCCCTCGATGCCTTGCTCCACCGCTCCCCCGGTGGCGACCGGCTGGGTGCCGTCCGTGGTCGGGACGCGGATCTCGGCGGTGGTGTTCGGGGGGATGACGACCGTGAGGCGGAAGACGCCGCCGCGCCGGGACCACTCGGAGGTGACCTCGCCGTAGGGGGTGCGGTAGCTGCCGGTGACCTCGGTGAGGTCGCCGACCGGGCGCGGGTCGACGACGAGGTCGCGGTAGGCGACGGAGGTGTCGGTCTGCCGGATGCCGGCGAGGCCGCTGTGGAACCACTCGTCGATCTGGAGGAGGATCATGTGGTTCTTGGAGTTGCCCAGGTCCCACTGCTCGGGGACGGTCGTCAGGCCCCGCGGGTTGGCCGTCGTGGGGGCCATGAAGTAGCCGTAGCTGGGGCGGGTGTCCTCCTGGAGGACCCGCCACAGGACGTCGTCGCGGCCCCCGGCGACCAGGGAGCGGATCACCGGGGAGAGGCCGATCGTCCCGGCGCCGAGGTGGGGTCCGCCGCCGAAGGGGTGGTAGCCCTCGATCAGGTCGACCAGCGCGTCCAGGACGCGCCCGCGTTCCCCGTCGGGGACGAGCCCCTCGTCGAGCGCGAGGCCCTGCGCGGCCTGGGTCGCGCCGGCCGTGCCCTGGTCGCCCTGGCTGGTGTAGCGGCCCAGCGCGCGGTTGTAGAACGCGTCGTTGAAAGCACGCTTGATGGTGGCGGCGAGGTCGCGGTACTCGCTCGCGTCGCCGTCGCGTCCGATGAGCGCGGCCATCCGCGCCATGCGGTCGGCGACCTGGTGGTAGGCCCAGGTGCCGGTGATCCGCCCGGAGGTGGGCTCGGCGGAGCTCCAGTCGGCGAGGGCCGCGTCGACGAGGTGCGCGTCGGCGCCCGTGCCGGCCTTCTTGGTGCGGATGTAGTTCAGGAACGCCTGCATCTGCGGGTAGACGCGGGCCATGGTCTGCGTGTCGCCGTACGTCCGGTACAGCAGCCACGGCGTGAGGACGATCCCGTCGCCCCAGTTGATCTCGTCGCCGTACCGGCCGAGGTAGCCGTAGTCGTACACCGGAGCCTTCAGGGCGACGTTCCCGATGTTGTCGCCGGCCCGGGACTGGCCCTCCACCAGGTGGCGGGCCATGGTGCGCAGGTAGGCGCCGTAGCCGAAGGTGCGGTGCAGGGCGCCGAAGGGCTGGAGGTAGTCGGCGGGGTAGGCGAGTTTCTCGCGGCCGGGGCAGTCCGTGAAGGTGGACATGGTGTTGCTCATGACCGAGTACCGGGCCATGCGGTGGATCCGGTTCACGCGCTCGCTGGAGGTGTGCACGTCCCCTGCCGCGGGGAGGTCGGCGTGGAGCTGGAGTCCGGTGAGGGTGTCCTCGGTGGGGGTGTAGCCGGCGGGCAGGCCGGTGACCTGGACCCACTGCATGCCGAAGTAGTGGAAGCGGGGGTGCCAGGTCTCGCCGCCGGGGGCGCCGTAGGTGGTGTAGGCGTCGAAGACGTCGGTGCCGCGCACGGGGCCGCCGCCCATGACGGAGAGCTGGTTGACGGTGCCGTCGGCGTTGAGGGACTCGGCGGGCTGCATCCTGACGGTCGTTCCGGCGGGGAGGGCGTCGAGGCGCAGCAGGGGCCAGCCCGCGAAGTTCTGGCCGAAGTCGAAGACCCAGGTGCCGGGGCGGGGCTGGGTGATGCCCACCGGGCGCAGCCGGCCGGTGATCCGCACGGGTTCGCCGATGCGCCAGACGAGGGCGGTGGTGAGATTGGGGGGCGGGGCGATGCCCGCGTCCGTCCAGTCGGCGGGGGTGCCGTCGCGGCGGCGCGCTGCGGCGGTGAGGTCGGCGCCGGGGGCGTTCCAGCCGGGCTGTTCGCGGCGGGCGTCGTGGTCGGTGCCGGAGAACCAGTTGGAGGTGGTCTCGGGGCCGAGGGCGGTGCGCCAGGCGCGGTCGCTGACGATCGCGCGGACCGTGCCGTCGGCGCCGGTGAGTTCCAGACGGGCGATGAGGCGGGGGGTGACGGCGGCGCCCGCGCTGGGGTCGGTGCTCGCGAGGGGGTTGCCGGAGCCGGTGACGCGGGCGCCGGTGGCGTGGGCGGCGGTGAGGGCGGGTTCGAAGGTGATGCCGGTGCCGTCCGCGCCCGCGGTGCCGACGGCGGTGATCCTGCGGGACTCCAGGCGTACGCCGCCGTCGCCGGTGTCGATGTTGACGGTGCCGCCGAGGTGGTAGCCGGCCACGCCGCTCACCTTGACGGTGGTGGCGCCCGCCTCGGCGGGGGCCACCAGGGTGCCGTCGCCCTTGAACTGGCTCTGCCACCAGGTGTACGGCACGGTCCGGCCGGTCGCCGGGCTGGTGACGGAGCGGGTGACCAGGGCGGTGCCGTGGCCGAGGGCGACGCCGAGGGTGTTGGCGCCGGGGCGGACCAGGCGCGTCACGTCGTAGGCGCGGTACTCCGTGGAGAGCTGGTAGTTGGAGTTGCCGGGGGCGAGAACCTCGTCGGTGACGGGGGCCCCGTTCAGGGTGACCTCGTGGAGGCCGGCGCCGGAGACGTACAGGCGGGCCCGGGTGGTGCGGCCGGCGGTCTCGAAGGCGCGGGCGAAGAGCGGGAGGGGCTGGTCGAGGGTGCGGGCGGGGTGTTCGATCCAGCGGGCCGCGCCCCAGTCGGAGGGTCTGAGCAGGCCGGTCTCCCAGGTCGCCGGGGTGCTCCAGCCGGTCGTGGTGCCGTCGGTGCCCCAGGTGCGGACCTGCCAGACGACCTCCTGCCGGGAGCCGGGCGGGGGGCCGCCCCAGGGGATGTCGTGCTGGGCCGCCGAGCGGACCGTGCCGGAGTCCCACAGGTACCGGCCCGCCGTCAGGTCGCGTGCGCTGCGCGCGGCGCGGATCCGGTACGCGGTCTGGGTCCAGCCGGCGCCCACGCCGGCGGTGCGCCAGCCGAGTCTGGGGGTGGTGTCGTCGACGCCGAGGAGGCGTCCGGTGCGGCCGTCGACCGTCAGGTCCTTGACGGTCGGTCCGTGGACGGTGCCGGGCTCGGCGGCCTCCGCCTCGGCGGGCAGGGCCGGGGCGACGGCCAGTGCGACTCCGGTCGCCGCGATGCCGCCGACGACCTGTCTGCGGCTGAGGACGCCGCTGTGTTCCTGGGACATGCGAGCTCCTTCGAATCGGCCGTTCAGAGCCTGTCCGGGTCCCGGGCCGGGGTGTGGTGCGAGTCGTCCAACTCCCCCTCCCCGCAAGCCGGAACCGATTCCTCCAAGGCTGCCCGGATCGGCGGGACCGCCAAGCGTGACACCTGGGTCCACAGGGGTGCGGCGACTCATATGAGCCGATCTCCCGACAGCCGTCGCCATTATGCGGAGCACCTGTCGGCGTCCCGCCGCGACGCGCTGACGAGGGGTGCGGTCGTGGTGCGCGGTGACTCGGGCGGGCTCTGCGGGCCGTCAAGGTTGACCGGTTCCGCCGCCTCGCCGCGCCGGGCGGGTCCGTGCCGCGGGGCGGTAAAGTTGGCATGGGTGTCAAGTTACGAGGAGGGTCCGATGGCCGAGGCCACCCCCTTGCGGGCGGACGCGCGCCGCAACATCGAGAAGCTGAAGGCGGCGGCCGTCGAGGTGTTCCGGGAGAAGGGGCTGCACGCGCCGCTGGAGGAGATCGCGAAGCGGGCCGGGGTCAGCGCGGGGACGCTCTACAACCGCTTCGGCTCGCGGGAGGCGCTGATCGACGCGGTCGTGCCGGACCTCGCGAAGGACACGCTCGGCGAGGTCGCTGACAAGGCGCTGACCTGCCCCGATCCCTGGGAGGCGTTCACAGGGTACGTGCAGGACGTCTGCCGGATCCAGGCGTCCGACCCCGCGCTCAACGACGTGATCTCCCGCCGGTACGCCGCCGAGCAGCTGGCGGTCGTCTGCCGGGTCACCGAGGAGCGGGAGCAGGAGATCATCCGGCGGGCGCAGGAGGCGGGCGCGCTGCGGGGCGACTTCACGCGCGAGGACATGCTGTTCGTGTGGTGGTCGACGGCGATGCTCGTCCGCAACACCGCCGTCGTGGCGCCCGACGCGTGGCGGCGCAGCATCGGCTTCCTCCTGGACGGGCTCCGCGCGGAGGCGGCGCATCCGCTGTCGGTGGGGGCTCTGACACCGGGTCAGACGGACGCGGTGATGCGGGGGTTCGGGGAGTCGGGGGCGGGATGAGACGGACGCCCCGCACCGGGGTGGCGCGGGGCGCGGTGCGGTGTACGGGTCACCAGGCGCCGTCGGCCGGGGCGTGGACGTACTCGGGGCGGTCGCGGTCCGTGTACGCCCGCCAGTGGTGCTCGGCGATCTCCTCGGGCTCGGTGCCGGGGCCGGTGCCGATGTAGACGGCGATCGCTATGTGCGCGGCGTGGACGCCGGTGCCGGCCAGGTCGGTGTTGAGGGAGAGGGCGTAGCTGCGCAGGGCCGCGCCGCCGATGCCGACCGAGCCGAAGTCGCCGCCCATGGGGCGCACGGAGGAGGCGCCGGTGGAGAACAGGAGGGTGCCGGTGCCGCGTTCCCGCATGCCGGGCAGGCTCTCGCGGACGGCGGCGACGGCGCCGTGCAGGTAGTAGTCGACCTGGCGCTGGAAGTCGGCGGAGCCGGCATCGGTCACCCGGGCGCTGCCGAGGCCGGTGTCGAGGGGCGAGTACTCCAGGACGTCGACCGGCCCGAGCTTCCCGGCGGCCTCGGCGAGCCCCGCCCGCACACTCTGCGGCCGCAGCACGTCCGCCGCGAACCCGGCCGCCTCGATGCCCTCCTCCCCCAGTTCCGTGGCCAGACGGTCCAGCTTGTGCTGCGTACGGGAGATCAGGGCGACCTTGAATCCTTCGCCGCCGAAGCGACGCGCGATGGCCAGGCCCAGGCCGGGACCGGCTCCGATGATGGCGATGACGGGCATGAGAGGGCTCCGTTCGGGAGGGGAGGAAGGGCCACCACAGAACTTGACAGCGACCTCAAGTTAGACCGTAACAGTAACTTGAGACGCGCTTCAACTTAGTCGCGTGCAGGGCACTCCCCGAGCCCGCATTACCGTGACGGCATGACCGAGCCCCTGCCCGCCGACGTCGCCGACGCACTCGCGCCCGCCCTCCCCGGCACCGGCGTGGCGGTCGCGGTGCGACTCGTCACCGAGAGCGGTGAACTCCCGGGCGAACTGCTGCTCTTCACCCGGAACGGCTACCTGTCCTGGCTGGAGGTCTGCTCCGGGGGCGACGACGTGGACGTGACGCCGGCCGCCGCCCTGGGCCGGCTGCGGGCGGCGACGCGAGCCGCCTGAAGAAAGCCGAGCCGGGCGGTCATCCGGACCGCTCGACGACTCCGGAGAGGGGTGCGATGAGCAAGGACGTCGAGTTGCGGCATCTGCGGGCGTTCGTGGCCGTGGCGCGGTGCCGGTCGTTCTCGCGGGCCGGTGAGGAGCTGCGGATCACGCAGCCGGCGTTGAGCCGTACCGTCGCGCAGTTGGAGGGGTTGTTGGGGGCGCGGCTGGTGGACCGGTCCTCGCGGCATGTGGAGCTGACCGGCACGGGGGCGGAGTTCCTCGTGCAGGCCGAGCGGGTTCTCGTGGCCGTGGACGAGGCGCTCGCGGTCGCGGGGCGAGGGGTGACCCTGCGTCTCGGGTTCAGCTGGCTGCTGCCCGATCCGTGGGCGCAGCGGACCGTCCGGCGGTTCGAGGAGGCGACCGGCGCGGTGGTCGTCCTGACCCGGGTCGACGACCCCCTGGAGGCGCTGCGCCGGGGCGCGCTCGACATCGCGGTGGTCCGGGGTGACGTCGAGGCGCCGCCGGGGACGCGGGCGCTGCACCTGTTCGACGAGCCCCGGGTCGCCGTGTGCTCCGAGGACTCGGAGCTGGCCCGGGCCGGCTGCCTGGACTGGGCGGACGCACGGGAGTGGCCGCTCGTCGTGAACACGGTCAGCGGCACGACGGGACCGTGGTCGTGGCCCGCGGGACAGCGGCCGGAGCGGATCGTGGAGACGTCCAACTACGACGAGTGGCTGGAGTCGGTCGCCGCGAACCGGGGCATCGGGATCGTGCCCGAGGTCGCGCGGCGCCGTACGCGGCATCCGGCCGTGCGGTTCGTGCCGCTGACCGGGGCGCCGCCTGCGCCGGTGAGCCTGGTGCATCTCTCCGGCGGGCGGCGGGTGCTGATCCGGCGGTTCCTTGAGGCGGCCGTACGGACGGCGACGCGCTGAGGTGAGCTGCCGCTATGCCTGGTGTGCATGGATCGGCCACAACAGGCATTTCCCGGGCGACCCGGTCATCATTAGCGTCGTCGGTGCGCACCGGAACAGTTCGACGACGCCGCCGGTACCCCCCCACATGTAAGGAACAGCATCATGCCCTTCGTACGCATCGACCTCATCCGCGGACGTGGCGCCGAGGAGGTCCGGGCCGTCGCCGACGCGGCGCACCGGGCGATCGTGGAGGTTCTGGAGATTCCCGAGCGGGACCGGTTCCAGGTCATCACCGAGCACGACGCGGACCATGTCATCGCCCTCGACGCGGGCCTCGGCTTCGAGCGGTCCGAGAACCTGGTGATGCTCCAGATCTTCACGCAGGGCGGGCGCGCGACCGAGGTCAAGCAGCGGGTCTTCGCGGCCGTCGCCAAGCACCTGGAACCTCTCGGGATCGCCGGCGAGGACATCTTCATCAGCTTCATGGAGAACGGCCCGCAGGACTGGTCCTTCGGGTTCGGGCGGGCTCAGTACACGGAGGGGCTGCTGGCCGTTCCGGGCCGCTGACCTCGCGGGCGCCTCAGGTGGCGGGCCGTTCGCGGGGCAGAGCCTCAGTCCCGAGGTGAGCCGCGTCGTCAGCAGGACCCGCCGCTCGGGGAACCGGTCGGCCGGCACCCCGCCCGGCGGGCCGACCGGCGGCAGCGGTGTGGACTGGAGCGCGACGACCGTGCCGGCGGCCGTCGAGGACCCGGTCAGCTCCAGGGTGAGCCGGTCCTGGACGATCCGGATCAGCCAGGTCCCGGTGTGGGCGGCGAGTCGGCCGGTCGCGCGGCGCGGCGAAGGCGGGGCGGGCCTTTGCCGGGGTGGTGCTCGTCGTGTGGGGTCAGTCGCCCGCCGGGGCGGGTCGGTTCCTGCGGGGTTGCTTCTGGCGGGGGACCGTGGGGCGCAGCAGGTCGGCCACGGTCGCGTGGCCCTCGCGTTCGGCGTCGTGCAGGGGGGTGCCGCCCCAGCGGTCGACGGGGGCGGTGTCGACGTTCCGGCCGAGGAGGTAGCGCACGACGTCGGTGCGGCCCTCGGAGGCGGCGAGGTGCAGGGCGGTGCGGCCGTCGTAGTCGGCGGCGCCGAGGTCGACGCCGGAGGAGGCCAGGCGGCGTACCTCGTCCAGGTCTCCTTGGCTGGCGGCCCAGCACAGGGCGACGACGCTCTCGACGGCGCTCTGGTTGCGGCGTCTGCGGGGGTCCTTGCGGGCGGCGCGGGTCTCCTGGGCGGCGTGCGGGTGGACCTGGAAGGTCTCGACGAGTTTGCGGCACATCTCGATGCCGCGGACGCTGTTGCCGAGTTCGTCGAGGCGGGGTGACCAGACGCAGACGCCCATGAGCTGGGGGATGACGACCATGAGGGCGCCGGAGACGCCGCTCTTGGCGGGCAGGCCGATGGTGAAGGCGAACTCGCCGGAGAAGTCGTACATGCCGCAGGAGGTCATGAGGGACAGGCAGTGCTGGACGGTGGTCTCGCCGAAGACGCGTTCGCCGGTGAGCGGGCAGACGCCGCCGGCGGCGAGGGTCGCGGCGACGACGCCGAGCATCCGGGCGTCCAGTTCGATGGAGCAGCACTGGAAGTAGAACTCCAGGGTTTCGCGCAGGTCGGTGCCGGGCGGGAACGCGTTGCTCTCGCGCATGGCGTAGCCGAGGGCGAAGTTGCGGTCGGCGGTGTCGCGTTCGGAGAGGTAGACGGCGTTGTTGAAGCCGGGCCGGCGGCCTCCGGCGAGGCGCTGCCAGGTCTGGGCGACGTGGTCGAAGCGGTCGGCGAGGGGAAGTCCGGGGCGGATCAGGGAGCAGCTCATGATGGCGCCGGCGTTGATCATGGGGTTGTGGGGGCGGCCCTGGCGGTTGAGGGTGAGTTCGTTGAAGCTCTGCCCGCTGGGTTCGCGGCCGACGTGGCGGTGGGTGAGGTCGACGCCGTGCTCCTCCAGGGCCAGGCAGTAGCTGACCGTCTTGGAGACGGACTGGACGCAGAACGCCGTGTCGAAGTCGCCGATGTCGTGGCGCTGGCCGTCGACCGTGCACAGGGAGACCGCGAACTGTTCGGGGTCGACGCGGGCCAACTGGGGGATGTAGTCGGCGACTTGGCCGGTGCGTACGGGCAGGGTCTCCCGGTACATGCGGTCCACCTCGGCGGTCAGGCCGGTGAAGTCGGGGACCGCGAGGGTGCCTTGCATGGCCCGCTGGACGAGTCCGCTGTGGTGCTGGATCAGGGTGACGAACCCGGCGAAGTCCATCTCGGCCTCGCCGGCCGCGTCGAGGATCGCCCGGATGCGGGGGTCGTCCTCCTTGATGCCGGCCGCGCCGAGGTGGCCGACGAGTTCGGCGCGGGAGAGGGTCTGGCTGCGGTCGTCGTCGAAGGCGTCGAACAGCGCCCGGTAGGCGGCGGTGACCGCGCCGTGCTCCCCCGTCGTCCGTGTTCCCGATGTCATGGCCGTGTCCGCCTCTCGCTGGTGTGGCCCTGTCGTCGGTCGCATAGCCAGGTGCCGCCGGGCTCATTCGGGGCCGTCACCCGTACGGGCGAGGCGCGTGGAGGGCCGCCCCGGCGCAGGGCGCGCGCCGGATGCCGACACGTGCGGCGGGGTGTGCCGGAGCGGTCGCGGGGCAGGTCAGCGGCCCTGTGCTCCCTGTGCGCCGGCTGCCGCTGCGCGCACTCCCGGTGCCCTCGGTGCGCCCTGGGCGACGCCCCGGGGCCGCGTGAACACTGAGGTCGCTCCCCTCGCCGCAGGAGCGGAGCACGTCACCATGCCCGTAGCCGTCGCCGTCCTCGACATGGACGGCACCCTCGTGCCCGGCTTCCTCGCGAGGACCCTGCTGCACAGGAACTGCGGACGCTCCCCGGTACAGGTCACAGCGCGGTGGATGCCGCCTGCGGCGCTAGGTGACGTGCCTGCTCCCGGGCAGCCCGGCCGAGGTGATCGCGCCGGCCGCCGCGGACCCCGGTGTCGACCGGTACGGGGGAGCCACGGCCGAGCGCGAGGGCGTCGCCACCGGGCGGCTGCCGGGTCGCCCCGCCCGTCGCCTTCGAACCCGGTCCGGCGCTGCGGCGGACGGCCGGTGGCCGACCGCGACACCGTGCTCGACCTCGCGCACGGCCTCCTGCAAAGCGGGCGGACCCCCGTGTGACGGCCCTCCCGCGTAAAGGCCGTCGCGAATGCGAAGATCACTTGTATGACGACGAGCGAACAGCGGCTTCCCGCTGACGACCGGCAGGACTTCGAGGACGCGGACCGGGGCCTGATGGCCCGTCTGGAGCCCGGGACGGTGCGCGACGCGGACGGGCGGGTGGTGTGGGACGCGGACGCGTACGGCTTCCTGGACGGGCCGTGTCCGCCGACCGCGCATCCCTCGCTGTGGCGGCAGAGCGGGCTGGTGGCGCGGCAGGGTCTGTACGAGGTCGTCCCGGGGATCTACCAGGTGCGCGGGCTCGACCTGTCCAACGTGACGTTCGTGGAGGGTGAGCGCGGCGTCGTCGTCATCGACCCGCTGATCAGCGCGGAGGTCGCGGCGGCGGCGCTGGCCCTGTACCGGGAGCACCGGGGCGGGCGTCCGGTGACCGGGGTGATCTACACGCACTCGCACGTCGACCACTTCGGCGGGGTGCGCGGCGTGGTCGACCCGGCGGAGGTGGCGGCGGGCCGGGTGCCGGTGCTGGCGCCCGCCGGGTTCCTGGCGCACGCGGCCGGCGAGAACGTGTTCACGGGTCCGGCGATGGCCCGCCGCGCCGGGTACATGTACGGCGCCGCGCTGCCCAAGGGGCCCGCCGGGCAGATCGGCTGCGGGCTCGGCCAGTCCACGTCACTGGGCGCCGTAGGGCTGATCGCGCCGACGCTCGACGTCACCGCGACCGGGCAGGAGGAGGTGATCGACGGGGTCCGTATGGTCTTCCAGCTCACCCCGGGCACCGAGGCGCCGGCGGAGATGAACTTCCACTTCCCCGACCTGCGGGTGCTGTGCGTCGCCGAGAACGCCTGCCACACCCTGCACAACGTCCTCACCCTGCGCGGCGCGCTGGTGCGTGACCCGAGCGCCTGGGCGCGGTATCTGACGGAGACGATCCGGCTGTACGCCGACACCACGGACGTCGTGTTCGCCTCCCACCACTGGCCGACGTGGGGTCAGGAGCGGGCGGTGCGGTTCCTGGAGGAGCAGCGCGACGCGTACGCCTACCTGCACGACCAGTCCGTGCGGCTGATCAACTCGGGGTACACGGGCGCGGAGATCGCCGAGGAGCTGCGCTTCCCGCCCGCGCTGGACGCGGCCTGGCACGCGCGCGGCTACTACGGGACGCTCAGCCACAACGCGAAGGCCGTCTACCAGCGGTACATGGGCTGGTTCGACGGCAACCCGGCGCACCTGTGGCAGCATCCGCCGGCCGAGTCCGCGCGCCGGTACGTGGAGTTCATGGGCGGCGCGGACGCGGTCGTCGCGAAGGCGGGGGTGTCGTTCGAGGAGGGTGACCTGCGGTGGGTGGCGGAGGTCCTCGCGCACGTCCTGTTCGCCGAGCCGGGCCACGCGGGGGCCCGTGAACTCCAGGCGCGGGCGTTCGAGGGGCTCGGGCACGCCGCCGAGTCCGGGCCGTGGCGCAACTTCTACCTGGTCGGCGCGGCCGAGCTGCGCGGCGGTGTCCTCGGTACGCCGACCCGCAGCGCCCCGGACATCCTGGCGGCGCTCACCGCCGAGCAGGTCTTCACGTCGATGGCGGTACGGGTCGACGGGCCCCGGGCCGCCGAGGCGGGGCGGCTGCTGCTGCGCTGGGAGTTCACCGACACCCGGGAGCGGTGGACGCTGCTGCTGTCCAACGGCGCGCTCACCCCGATGCCGGGCGACGCGCCGCGCGGCGAGGAGCCGCACGTGACACTGCGGCTGGCGCGGACCGCCTTGGACGCGGTGCTGGGCGGCGGAACGACGTTCGCCGACGAGATCGCCGGGGGCCGGGTGGCGGTGGACGGCGACATCGGGGTGCTGGTGACCTTCGGGAGCCTGCTGGTGGCACCCGACCCGGACTTCGCGATCGTCACGCCCTGACACAGGCGCGGGCCAAAGGCCGCTCAACCTGTTCAACAGGGTGACGCGAGCAGCCCCCTTGGCCCGCGCGCCGCTCCTGGCGCCTCATGGAATCCCGTGGCCCCACATATGCGAGCACCTCACGGAGTCTTCCCATGGCCCAGCGCACCGCTGTTCTCTTCCCCGGACAAGGCGCCTACCTGCCCGGCGCACTCGCCGACGTGGCCCACCACGCCGAGGTCGCCGACGTCCTCGACGCGGTCGACGCCGCCGTCACCGACTCCCCGCGCACCCTGCTGACCAGCCGTTCGGCGCCGGCCGTCGACGACCTCGTCCGCGACGACCCCGAACGCCTGCACCTGGCGATCTACACCGCCGCCGTCGCCGTGTGGCGGCTGGTGCGCGGGCCGCTCGGGGAGCGCGGGGACGTGCTGCTCGGGCACAGTGTCGGGGAGCTCGCGGCGCTCGCCGCCGCCGGGGCGATCGACGTGGGGGACGGGGCCCGGCTGCTGGCCGCCCGGGATGCGGCGCTGCGGGAGGCGCCGCCCGAACCGGGCGGCATGTACGCGGTCCGGCTCGGGGCCGGGCGGCTGGAGCACCTGGTGCGCGGCTGCGGGCTGGCCCGGGTGCACCTCGCGGCCGACAACGCGCCGCGCCAGTCGGTCGTGAGCGGCCCCGACGACGAACTGACCGTCCTGGAGAGCGTGCTGGAGGCGCTCGGGGTGCGGTGTTTCCGGCTGCGGTCGGCCTATCCCTTCCACCATCCGGCGCTGTCCGCCGCCACCGCCCGCTTCCGGCCCGCCGTGGCCGACGTCGAGGTCGGGGCGCCGATGCTGCCCGTGTACTCGCCGACCGCCGGGACCTACTACACCGACGCGGAGGAGGTGCGGGCCGCTCTCGTCCACCACCTGGTGCGGCCGGTGCGCTTCGGGCGGGCCGTCGTGGCGCTGTACGGCGAGGGCGTCGACCGGTTCGTGGAGTGCGGGCCGAAGTCGACGCTCGCCGACCTGGTCGCGGAGAACCTCCCGGCGGCCGAGACGGCGGCACCTCTGCGCCGGCGCTGCGGGCTGGAGGACATGCGGGCGGCCCTCGGCGGCGAGCCGTTCACGCCCGCGCCGAAACCCTCGTCGAAGCCCCGGCCCGTGCCGGAGCCGGCGTCGCGGCTGCCCGAGGCGCCCGCGCTCCTCAAGGAACTCCGGCAGTTGTACGCCGACGGCCTCGAATACCCGCTGGAGGTGCTGACGGCCGACGCGGACCTGGAGGCGGATCTCGCCGTCGACTCCATCAAGCAGGTCGAGCTGTTCGCCCGCGCCCTGGACCGCTACGGACTGCCGCAGCCCGAGGCTCGGCTGCGCATCACCACGTACACCACCCTGGAACGCGTCGCCGCGCTGCTCGCCGAGGTCGACGCGGGGGCAGCACGGTGACGGGGTCCTTCGCGGGCAAGGTGGTGCTGGTCACGGGTGGGGCGCGGGGTGTCGGCCGGACCGTCGTCGAGGAGTTCGCCGTACGGGGTGCCCATGTCGTCGTCAACCACTTCCACAGCGGGGCCGCCGCGCACGCCCTGGTCGAGGAGTTGACCGGGCGGGGGCTGTCCGTGCAGGCGGTGCGGGCGTCGGTGGTCAAGGCCGATCATGTCGAGCGGATGATGGCGGGCATCCGGGAGGAGCACGGCGGGCTCGACGTCCTCGTCAACAACGCCGCCCGGGGTGCCTTCCTGCCGCTCGCCGATCTCACCGAGGAGGACTGGCGGCGCACCTTCGACCTCAACCTCCATGCGGTGCGGCGGTGTTGTCTGGCCGCGCTGCCGCTGCTCACCGGCCGCCCAGGCGCCAGTGTCGTCAACCTGTCCAGTCACGGTTCGACGCACGTGGTGCCCGCGTACGGGGTGGTCGGCGCGTCCAAGGCCGCGATGGAGAGCCTCAGCCGGTATCTGGCCGTGGAGTTCGCGCCGCACGGGGTGCGGGTGAACGTCGCGGGCAGCCCCGTCATGGACAACCGGGCCGGTGCGCTGTTCCCGGACGCCGGGCGGCGGATGGCCGTCACGCGCGACGCGACGCCGTGGGGGCGGCTGCCCACCGAGCGGGATCTCGCGCGGCTGGTGGCGCTGCTGGCCTCGGACGACGCCGGGTTCGTGACCGGGCAGACGGTGTGGGCCGACGGCGGGCTGTCCTGCGGGGCGGCCCTGCACGCGCCGCCGCCCCGGCGTGAGCCCGAGCGGGGTACCTCACCGGTCGCCGTCGTCGGCACCGGGCTGCTGGTGCCCGGCGCCGGGAGCCCGGAGGAGTTCTGGGAAGTGCTGTGCGCCGGGGAGCCGGTTCTCGGCAGCCAGGACCGCCGCTATCCGATGGAGCACTTCCACGCGCCGGACCCGGCCGCCCCCGACCGGACGTACACGCGCCGTGCAGGGCTCGTCGGCCGGCCGGACGAGGAGGGGGCCGACGCCTGGATCCGGCACGCGGCGCTGGACGCGCTCGGCGGGCGCGCGCTGCCCGAGGGGGTGCGGACGTCCGTGGTCGTCGCGGCGTGGGCCGACGGCACGCGTGAGCTGGAGGAAGGGGCCCTGCGCACGCTGCTCCTGCGGGAGGCGGACGGGGACCCGGAGCCCCCGCTGTCCAAGGTGCTGCCCCGCGCCGCCGACGTGCCGGAGAGCTGGCTGCCGGTGCCGCTGGTGCGCCGGGCGCTCGCCGGGCTCGTCCCGGACGCGGCCGAGGTGCTGGCTGTCGACGCGGCGTGTTCGTCGGGGCTGTACGCGCTCGACCTCGCCGCCCGTGACCTGCGCGACGGGCGGGCGGACACGGCGCTCGCGGTCGGGCTGTCGCTGTGCACCGTGCGGTACATGATCCTGTTCGCCAAGGTCGGAGGGCTCAGCCGGGCCGGTGACGTACGTGCCTTCGACACCGGCGCCGACGGCACCCTGTTCTCGGACGCCGTCGCCGCCGTCGCCCTCAAACGGCTCGCGGACGCGGAGCGGGACGGCGACCGGGTGCTGGCCGTCCTCGACGGGTTCGGCGGCTCCTCCGACGGCCGGGGCAGGGCGATCTCCGCGCCCAACCCGGCCGGCCAGCGGTTCGCGCTGCGCCGGGCGCGGGAGGCGGCGGGCACCGACGAGGTCCACTGGATCGTCGCGCACGCCACCGGCACCGAGGCCGGTGACCGGGCCGAACTCCAGTCCCTCGCCGAGGAGCCGGCCGGCCCGGGCCCCGTGCTGTGCACCAGCAACAAGTCCCTGGTGGGGCACGGTGGTTGGGCGAGCGGCCTGGTCTCCGTGATCCACGCCGTGCTCGGCCTCGCGCACGGGGCGGTGCCCGCGCAGGCCCGCTGCACGAGCCCGTCCCCCGAGGTGCCGGACCAGGTCACCGTCCCCCTCTCCCCCGTCCCGCTGCCGCCCGGACCGCGCCGCGTCGGGGTGTCCGCGTTCGGGTTCGGCGGCATCAACGCGCATCTGCTGCTCGCCGACCGTACGGCCGTCTCCCGCGCGCCCGCCCGCGCGCGCGACACCTCGGCGCTCGTCCTCGTCGGGTGGAGCGCGCTGCTCCCCGGTGCCGGGGACTCGGCGGAGGCGCTCGCCGCGCTGTGTTCCGGTGCGCATCCGCGCGGGTTCGGGGAGCGGTACCCGGCGCCGCCGTTCGAGGAGGCGCGGATGCCGCCGCGTACGGTCCGGGCCGTGGACCGCGTCCAGTTGATGGGCCTTCAGCTCGCCGCGCGGCTGGTCGCCGAGCACGGCACCCTGTGGGCCGGCGTCGCCGACACGACCTGCGTCATCGCCGCCCACAGCGGGCCGACCCGGCTCTCCCAGGAGATCTCCGTACGGTGTTTCGCCCCCGCCCTCGACACGGTCCTCGACGCGGGCTGGTGGCACCGGCACCGTGACGCTCTGCGCGCCCGCGTCCCCCAGGTCACCGAGGACACCCTTCCCGGGCTGCTGCCCAGCATCGTCGCGGGGCGGATCGCCGCGCGGTACGACCTGCACGGCCCGTCCCTCGCGACCGACAGCGGCCGAGCCGCCCTCACCGTCGCCGAGCGCTATCTCCGCGACGGGGACTGCGCGCTGGCGCTCGTGACAGGCGTGCACGGCAACACGCTCCCCGGCTGCGGCGGCCCCTTCGGCGTCCCCGACTCCGACGTGTCCGAGGGCGGCTTCCTGCTGGCCGTGACGACGGCCGGGCGAGCGGCGCGGGAGGGGTGGCGGGTACTGGCCGAGGTGCCGGGGGGCGAGCGGGACCGTGGCGGGGCGGACGGGGCGGTGGAGGGGGCTTCCGGGGAGCCGGGGTACGAGCGGGGCCGAGGCGGGGCGGACGGGGCGGTGGAGGGGGCTTCCGAGGAGCCGGGGTACGAGCGGGGCCGAGGCGGGGCGGACGGGGCCTGCGGCCGGCCCGAGTCCGGGTGGTGCTACGGCGGGGCCGACGATGTGGCGGAGCTGCTGCGGGGGTGGGTGACGGACGGCGCGCTCACCATCCGCCCGGCGTCCGGCGCTCCCGACTCTGCGAGCGCCTCCGCCTCGGCGTCCCGTCCGTCGCTCAGCTCCCGGACCGACAGCGCATCCAAAGGCGCCCCCGGCTCGGACGCTTCCGGTTCAGCCCACCCGGCCTCGCTCCCCCGAGCCGAGGCCGAGCCTCGCCGGGCCGCGCCCGGTCCGGCCCACCCCTCCACGGCCCCGCTCCCCCGACCCAAGGTCGGCCCCCGTCGCAATGGGTCCGGCCCGGCCCGTCCAACCCCGCTCCCCCGAGCCGAGACCACCCCCGGCAGCAACACGTCCAGCCCAGCCCCCCGAACCGAGACCGACCCCGGCCTCCCCCAGCTCCTCCGCTACGGAATCGTCCCCACCCCGTCCCCCCGCACCGGCCCCACCCACTCCCCCATCGACGCCCTCCCCGCCGGCGGCTGCCTGGTCGTCGTCGACGATGCCGGCCTCGCCGAAGTCCTCCGCCCCCGGGTCCGGGCCGTCGGTGGGACGCTCGTCGTCACCGACCCCGACGCGCCCCGTGCGGAGCGGATCTCGGCAGGTGAGGGGGCAGTCGCCGCGCTCGTGCGGCGGCTGTCGCCGACGCCGAAACATCTGCGCGTGTTCGTCGGGCCGGCCCGGACGGCATGGCCCGGGCGGCCGGCGCCCGCGTTTCTCGCCGCGCAGGAGGTCGCGTTCCTCGCTCTGCGGGAGTTGCGGGCGGGGCTGTGCGACGGCGGGTCGGCGGTGGTGTGTCTGCTCGATCCGCAGGCCGGCGGGGTCGCTCATCCGCACGGCGCGCTGTTCACCGGCATGGTCAAGAGCGCCATGTGGGATCTGCCGGGCGCGTGGCTGCACGCCCTGACGACGGACGCGGAGCTGCCGGAAGCGTTGGAGCAGCTCGTGGACGCCTCGCGCAGCCGTACGGAGATCCCGGTGAGCTGGGTGCGGCACGGGCTGCGGCACACCGAGGCGTTCGGCCCGGCCGAGGAGCCGCCGGGGGCCGACGGGGAGGAGTTGTTGGGCCGGGAGAGTGTCGTCGTCGCGGTCGGGGGCGCCCGGGGCATCACCTCGGCCCTGTTGACCCGGCTCGCCGAACGGCACCGCTGCCGACTGTGGGTGGTGGGCTCCAGCGACCTCGACGCCGTGGATCCGGCGATGCGTGCCGAGAGCGACAGTGCGTTCGCGGCCCGGCGCAGGGAGTTCATCGCCCGCCGGGTCACCGGGGAGGGCCGGGTCACGCCCGCCGAGGCCGTACGCCGGTTCGAGCGGCTCGCCTCCGCGCGGGAGGCCGCGCGTACCGTCGACGCGCTCGCCGCCTCCAGCGGGCCGGAGCGGGTCCGGTATCTGCGGGCCGACATCACCGATCCGGTCCAGGTCCGGGCCGTGGCCGAGCGGGTCGCGGAGACGGACGGCGCCGTGGATCTGCTGGTCAACGCCGCCGGGCTGCATCACGCCGGTGAGCTCGCGACCAAGTCCCTCGCGGTGTTCCGGCGGGTGCGTGACGTGAAGCTGCTGGGCTATCACGCGCTGCGGGAGGCGTTCGCGGCGGTCGACGTGCGGCACTGGTGCAACTTCGGTTCGCTCAGCGGCGTCGTGGGGCTGCCCGGCGAGATCGAGTACGCCGCCGCCAACGACCTGCTGAGCGCGGCGGCCCGCGCCGGGCAGCCCGCGGAGTTCACCGTCGCCTGGACGCTGTGGGCCGAGAGCGGCATGGCGACCCGGCCGCTGGTCGGTGACGCGGTCCGGCGGCGCGGCCACCTGTCCGCGCTCACCGACGACGAGGGCGCCCGGCACTTCGCGCACCTGCTGACCCGGCCCGCCCGGCTGCGGCCGCCCGGGGTCGTGCAGATCGGCGCCCCCGAACGGCGTTTCCTGGCGCCGGTGATGCCGGACCTGGCCCGTACGGACGTCCCGTCCCCGCCGCCCGGCGCTTTCCTCGGGGCGTCCGTGCGGCGCGGTGTCGGCACCGCCGAGTGGGCGCTGACGTTCACCGAGCGGCAGCTCGCGCTGGTGTCGGAGCATCCGGTCGGCGGTCTGCCCACGCTGCCGGGGACCCTGGTGCTGGCGCTGCTCGCGGAGGCCGCCGAGGGGCTCGTACCCGGTGCCCGGGCCGGTGTCGTACGCGACGTCCGCTTCCACCGTTTCCTGCGGGTCCGGTCCGACGGCCGGGTCCGGCACACCGTGCGCGCCGGTCTGCTCGCGCCGGGCACCGTGCGGGTGACCGTTACCTCGGACACGTACGCCGCCGACGGCCGGCTGCTGCGTGCGGACGGCCTGCACTGTGAGGGTGTGGTGGAGGTGGGCGCCCATCCGCCGGGGGCCGTCGTGCCGTCACCCCGTCCCGGCGGCCCGGCGCTCGACCCGTTCTACGAGCCCGGCAGCCCCATCCCGCTGCGTGGTGCCTTCGTCAACACGGTCGACCACCGCACCGCGCCGACGGGCGGCAGCAGTGTGTGGAAGCCGGGGGCCGAGCCAGATCCCGTGTTCTACGGCCGGATGGCGCTGCCCTCTCTGCTCGTGGACGCCCTGGCCCGGACCCACACCCTGCGCCCGCCCGGCACTGCGGCCGTCCCCGTCAACGTGCCCCTCGGTCTCGACCGGCTCGAACTGCACCGCCCCGCCGACGACACCGCCCTCTTCCACGCCCACCCGGACGGCATCCGCCTCCTGGAGGACCGGAGCTCGGGACGTTTCCACGCGATGACCCGCGCGGGTGAGCCGGTTCTGTCGTTCGAGGGACTGCGTGTCCACGCGATCGGCGCCGTCGACGTGACGTGATTCAGCCGGTCCGGGGTGTGTCGTCGTGGGCCAGGGACCAGACGACGAACAGGCCCAGCGCGATGCCGATGACGGCCCACCAGGGCTGGTAGGGCAGGTAGAGGAAGTTCACGACGATGCTCAGGCCCGCGAGGACGATCGCCGTCGCGCGGGCCCAGAGCTTGCCGCCGAGGACGCCCCAGCCGACGGCGAGGAGCACGAGGCCGAGGACGAGGTGGATCCAGCCCCAGGCGGTGAGGCTGAACTTGAAGGCGTAGTCGCCGACGCGGGCGTAGACGTCGTCCTCGGCGATGGCGGCGATGCCCTCGAAGACGCCCAGGAAGCCCTGGACGAAGAGCAGGACCCCGGCGAAGAGGGTGCCGCCGACGGCCCAGCCGTTGGGCCGGGGAGAGGTGGGGGCGGTGGTCACGGGAGTCTCCTTTCGTGGGATGCCGACTCTCCGCCCGGCGGCCGGCCGCGGCCATCGGGTGGGGGCCGTTCGGGTGATGACCGAGAGCAGCGCTTTCCCCTGTTTGTGCGTTTTCGTCCGCTTCAGTTAGATGCGGGGTATGGCGCATCCCGGGACGCTCATCCTGATCATGGCCATCGCGGTCCTGGCCCCCCTGCTGGCGTACGGCACCGCCCGCTGGGTCCGGGTGCCGCTGGTCATCTTCGAGATCGTGCTCGGTGTCGTCATCGGTCCCGACGTCCTGGGCTGGGCCCACCACGACCAGGTCATCGACACCCTGTCGAACCTCGGCCTGTGCATGCTGATCTTCCTCGCCGGCTACGAGATCGACTTCGGCGCCGTCGCGGGCTCCCTGCTGCGCCGCTCGCTCACCGCGTGGCTGGTCTCCCTCGCCGCCGGCCTCGGCATCGCCTTCGCGCTGACCGGCGGGCAGGCGACCAAGAGCTTCGTCATCGGCACCGCCCTCACCAGCACCGCCCTCGGCACGGTCCTGCCGATCCTGCGCGACGCGGGCGATCTGCGGGGGCGGTTCGGTACGACGGTGCTGGCGTTCGGCGCCGTCGGCGAGTTCGGGCCCGTCATCGCCATGGCGCTGCTGCTGAGCGGGCGCAGGCCCGGTGAGTCGACGGCGCTGCTGCTGGCGTTCGCGGCCGTCACCGCGCTGGCCGTGCTGCGGGCCCTCGGGCCGCGGCCCGCCTGGTTCTCCCGGCTCATCGCCAGGACCCTGCACAGCAGCGGGCAGTTCGCCGTGCGGTACGTGATGCTGCTGCTCGCCGGGATGCTCGGGCTCGCGCATGTCTTCGGCCTCGACACGCTGCTCGGCGCGTTCGCCGCCGGCGTCGTGACCCGCCTGGTCCTCAGCGGCTCCGCGCCCGAGCACAGCGCCGAAGTCCTCTCCAGGATCGAGGCGTTGGGCTTCGGCTTCCTCGTCCCCCTGTTCTTCGTCGTCACCGGCATCGACTTCGACCTCGACGCCCTCCTGCACGGCGGCTCCGCCCTCGCCCTGCTCCCGGCGTTCCTGGCCCTCTTCCTCCTGGTCCGGGGCCTGCCGGTGCTCCTCCTCTCCCCCACCGGCCTGCCACGCCGGGACCGCACCGCACTCCTCCTGCACTGCTCGACGTGCCTGCCCCTCGTCGTCGCCATCACCACCCTCGGCCTCGACGACAAGGTCATCACCACGGACGAGTCGGCGGCGCTCGTCGGGGCGGCCATGCTGTCGGTACTGCTCTTCCCGCTCCTCGCGCTGAGACTGCGCGCCGGCGGTGCCCGTCCGACCGCACGTCCGGTCCGGGAGACCGAGGACGAGGAGTGCTGGTAGACGGGGCGGCGGGTCCGAGGGCCTGCACGAAGGTGCGGGCGGCTCGCTGGGCCCTGCCCCTCACCGCCCCGCCGGGGCCGTCCGGCGGGTGGTGACCCGGGTGAGGGCGCGGGTCAGGGAGTCCGCTGTGCGGGTGAGGGTCGCTGAGCGCAGGGTGGGGAAGTCCTCGCGGACGATGCGTAGTTGGGCGTGGGACTCCTCGGCGCGGCCCAGGGAGAGGAGGACGCCGGCGAGGCGCAGGCGGGTGAGGGCGGTGCCTCTGCGGTCGTCGGGTGGTCGGGCGGTGAGGGCGTGTTCGAGGGCTCGGACGGCTTCCTGGGGGCGGCCCAGGGCGAGGAGGGTTTCGGCGCGCTGGTACTCGAAGTCGCCGCGCGCGTAGGTCTCGAAGGGCCGCATCGGTCCGTCCCCGGGGTCGCTCACCCCTCCCTCCGCCAGGAGCAGGGACCGCAGGGCCGCCCGGCCGTCGCCCCGGCTCGCCGCGGTGACCGCCAACTGGGCCCGGGCGAAGGCCCGCAGGGCACACGGCACACCGTCGGCCGCGCGGACGGCGGCACGTGCGGCGGCGTCGGCGACCTCGCGGTGGCCGAGCTGGTGCGCCTGGGCGCTGAGGGTCCGTACGGCGATCACGGCGGACTCCCGGTGCCCGGCCGTCGCGGCGAGGTTCCACGCCGCGAGGTAGCAGCGCTGGGCGGCGCCGTGCTGGAGGTCGTCGGCGTACATCCGGCCCAGCAGGAGGGCGAGTTGGGCGGCCTCGGTGGACAGGACGGCACGGCCGGGCCCCCGGGCCTCGCGCAGCTGCCGCGCCACCGCCTCGGACAGGTACGTCCGCAGCGTCGTACGCGCGAACCCGCCGCCCTGGGCCAGGAACGCCTGGGCGAAGAAGGTCACCGAACCGTGCGCCGCCCCGGTGACGGGCCCGGCACCCGGCGCGGCCTCCTCGACGGCCAGCGCGGATGTCGCGGCGGGCCGGTACGGCGTGAACGCGGCGACGTCCCTGACCAGTTCGGCGAGTTGCCGGTCGCCCGTACCCGACCGCTGTCGCGGCACGCGGCCGGCGCCCGACCCCTGCTCCGGCATCCGCCCGGCGACCGGCGCGAACCCGGCCTCCTCCGGGACGACCACCCGCCCCGTGCGCCGGCTCAACGCCTCGCACACCAGCAGGACGACACGATCGGCGGGCCGGCTCCCGGTCAGCCAGTGCGCGACGGACGTACGGTCGTAGGCGAGCCGCAGCCCGCTCTCACGCCCGACGGCGTTGACCGCGCGGGCCAGCCCGGCCTGCGTCCACCCGGTCTCCTCGACGAGGGCTCGGAGCCGGGCGTTCGGGACGCGGGACCGCGCCATCCGTTCCTCCAGATGCGGGACGGTATACGCACCTTGGTGGCGCTTTCCTCTACATGCCCCCTTTCCTCCCGTGAAACAGCGGATTCAACAGGTTCAACGCGGGTGGGACGCGAACACCGCTGTCCCGGGCGGCAGTTCCCCGCCCCCCATGGAAGAAAACGATCACCGTGTCCGCGCCCCGGGCTCTCCGGAAAGGTGTCCCCACCGTGATCGATCCCTTGTCCGAGGTCTTCGAGGCCGCTCGTTCCCGTGGACGGGCCGCACTCGTCGGCTATCTGCCCGTCGGCTTCCCCACCGTGTCCGCGTCGGTAGCGGCTCTCAAGGCAATCGCGGACCAGGGGGCCGACATCGTGGAGGTGGGGCTCCCGGAACACGAGGCGGTGTTGGACGGTCCGGTCATCCGCGCGGCCCACCGCACCGCCTTGCGGGCGGGGACCGGCCCGTCGGATCTGCTCGACGCGCTGGCGTCGCTGTCGCGCGCGGGAGTGCCGGCCGTCTGTGTGGCCTACTGGTCCGCGATCACCCGCTACGGCGCCGACCGCTTCGCCGACGGCCTGGCCGACGCCGGCTGTGCCGGCCTTCTCTGCCCGGATCTGCCGCAAGGGGCACAGGAGAGGTGGGTGGCCCGCGCCGCCGCGCGCGGTCTCGGCACGGTCCCGCTCGCGCCGCACGGGATCACGGGCGGCCGCCTGGCCGAACTCGCCGCGCTGGGCAGCGGCTTCGTGTACGCGACGGCGGGCCGGGGGCCGACCGGTGCGGCCACTCTCGTGCACGGCCTGGCGCGGAGCCATGTCGAGCGGGTACGGACCGCCGTACGGCTCCCGGTCTGTGCCGGCATCGGGATCTCCGACAGCGTGCACGCCGCCCGCGCGGCGCGTTACGCGGACGCGGTCGCCGTCGGCACCGCCTTCGTGCGACGCCTCGCCGAGGCGCCCGGTGAGCGGGAGGGCATCGAGGCGGTGGGCGGGCTGGCCCGGGACCTGGCGCGGGCCATGGCCGTACGGCACGCCATCGGCACGGGCTGACGGGGGTTCAGAGGGACGCGCCGCCGCACTGGACGAGTTGCTGGCCGGTGATCGACCCGCCATCGGGGCCGAGGAGGAACGCGGTGAGGGCGGCGACCTCGTCGGCGGTGACGAGGCGGCCCAGGGGCGGGAGCCGAGGCGGGGTGTGGGCGCGGCCGGGGTCCGTGAGCATCGGGGTGTCGGTGGGGCCGGGGGCGACGACGTTCACGGTGATGCGGCGTGGGGCGAGTTCGGCGGCCCAGGAGCGGGCGAGGGCGGGAAGGGCGGCCTTGGTGGCGGCGTACTGGCTCTTGCCCGGGACGCCGGTCGAGGTGCGGCTGCCGACGAGGACGATGCGGGCGCCGTCGGGGAGGCGGCCGGCGAGGGCGTTCACGAGGACGGTGGGCGCGTGGACGTGGACGCGCCACATCAGGTCGCCGTCGTCGGGGTCCAACTCTCCTACGGGGGCCGAGCGTTGGAAGCCGGCGGCGTGGACGACCGCGTCGGGGGCGGGGACTTCGGCGAGGAGCGGGGCGAGTGCGGCGGGGTCGGTGAGGTCGGCGTGGTGCCAGGTCAGGCCGGGTGCGGGGACGGGCGGGCGGCGGCTGAGGCCGGTGACCTGCCAGCCGTCGCGCAGGAGCCGTCGGCAGATGGCCGCGCCGATGCCCGAACTGACGCCGGTGACCAGGGCGTTGCGGGTCACGCCGGCACTGCCTCCGACAGGCGCGAGGGCGTCGGGCGTCACGCCGGCACCGCCTCCGCGAGGATCACCTCGACGCCGCGCCCCCGCAGTTCCGCCACGATCGCCGGGTCCGCGTCCGTGTCGGTGATCAGCGTCCACTCGCCGGGGAGGGTCGCCCAGGCGTGGAAGGGGCGGCGGCCGAGTTTCGCGGCGTGGGCGAGGACGTAGACCGCGTCGGCGCGGCGGGACATGAGTTCCTTCAGGCGGGTCTGGCGCAAGTCGGCCTCGCAGATGCCGCGTTCGGGCGAGATGCCGTCGGTGCCGAGGAAGACGCGGTCGAAGGTCATGCGTTCGAGGGCGGCCTCGGTGAGGGGGCCGACGAAGCCCTGGCTGAGGGGGCGCAGGGTGCCGCCGAGGCATTCGACGTGGACGGTCTCGACGTCGGCGAGTTCCTGAAGGGCCGTCAGCCCCGTGGTGGCGACGGTCAGTTCCTTCGCGGAACGCAGCTCGTGGGCGAGGGCGCCGACGGTGGAGCCCGCGTCGAGGAGGACGGTCTCCCCGGTGCGGACCTCGGCGGCGGCCCGGCGCGCGATGGCCCGCTTCGCCTCGAACGCCTCCCCGGTGCGCTGCCGCAGGGACGCCTCGGGGTGGGCGGTGAGCGGCATGGCGCCGCCGTAGGTGCGGGCGAGGCGGCCGTCGGCGGTGAGGCGGGCGAGGTCGCGGCGGATCGTGGAGGCGGTCACGCCGAAGCGTTCGGAGAGTTCCTCGACGCTGGTGAGGCCGGTCGTGGTGGCGAGGTGCAGGATCCGGTCGCGCCGGGCCTGGGAGCCGGTGGGAGACATCTGTTCGTGGGTCCTTCGTCTGCCGGTCGGTCTAGGGCCTGTGTCACACAGTCCCTCAGGGGGCCGGCACGGCCGACATCTCGGCGGCCTGGCGCAGGGCTTCGACCATGCTACCGGCCTCGGCGACGCCCTTCCCCGCGATGTCGAAGGCCGTTCCATGGTCCACGGACGTACGGATGACGGGCAGTCCGACGGTCAGGTTCACCCCCGACTCGATGCCGAGGACCTTCACCGGGCCGTGTCCCTGGTCGTGGTACATGGCGACGATCAGGTCGTAGTCGCCGCGTCCGGCGAGGAAGAACGCGGTGTCGGCGGGGAGCGGCCCGCGCGCGTCGATGCCGTCGGCGCGCAGGACCTCCAGCGCGGGGACGATCTTCTGCTCCTCCTCGCCGTAGCCGAAGAGGCCGTTCTCCCCGGCGTGCGGGTTGATGCCGCAGACGCCGATCACCGGGTTGGGGACGCCGGCGCGGACCATCGCCTCGTGGCCGCGCCGTACGGTGCGCTCCACGAGGCCGGGTTCGATGCGGTTCACGGCGTCGATGAGGCCGATGTGGGTGGTGACGTGGATGACCTTCACCTTCGGCGTGGACAGCATCATCGACACCTCGTCGACGCCGGTGAGGTGGGCGAGGAGTTCGGTGTGGCCGGGGTAGAGGTGTCCGGCGGCGTGCAGGGCCTCTTTGTTGAGGGGGGCGGTGCAGATGCCGTGGACGTCGCCCGCGAGCGCGAGGTGGGCGGCGGCCTTGACGTACTGGTAGGCGCCTTCGCCCGCGAGCGGGGACAGCCTGCCCCAGGGGAGGTCGGCGGGGAGGAGGGCGAGGTCGACGACGTTGATGCGGCCGGGCGTGAACTCGGCGTCGGCGGGCGTCTCGACGGGCACGACGGCGCAGTCGACGCCGAGGATCCCGGCGGCCTGCCGCAGCCGTCCGGCGTCGCCGATGACAACGGGGCGGCAGCGGGCGAGGGTGTCCGGGTCGAGCAGCGCGGGGACGATCACCTCGGGGCCGATGCCCGCGCCGTCTCCCATGGTCACCGCGATCAGCGGCAGCGAGCGGTCGTCGGTGGGGGTGGCGTTCACCTGGGGGTCTCCTTGGAGCGAGGTGGGGTGCAGGGCCTCGGCGATCAGCAGCAGCGAGTCGGCGGCGCCGAAGCTGCCGGGCCGGGTGACGACGTGACGGCCGTCGGGGGTGAGGGCGCGTACGGCGCCGTGGTGGATCTGGCCGAGGGGGGTGAGGTGCGGGACGCGCAGCGCGTCGAGGACCCGGCGTGCGGTCTCGCCGCCGGTGAGGACGAGGTCGGCGTCGCCGGCGTGGCCGGCGGCGAGACGGGTGAGGGCGTCCAACGCCCTGTGTGCGGCGCCGGGGCGGACGCCGTGGGTGGCATCGATGCTGAGGACGGTGACGTCGGCGGTGCTGTCCCAGCGGGGCGGCCCGTCGAGGGGGACGGCGATGTGGTGCGCGCCGCGTGCGGTGAGTTGCGCGATCTGCGCAGCGGCGGTGGGTTCGGCGGTGCCGACGACGACGAGGAGGGGGCGCCGACGGGGCCGTACCACGGGCGAAGTCCCTTGCGGGCGCAGCCGTCCGAGGGCGGCGGCCAGCCCGCCCGTCCCCACGAGCCGCGCACCGCGGGCGAGGGCCGCTACGGCGACGAGGTCGAGGTCCGTGTCCGTCTCGGCGTCGCACAGGGGGAGGCGTCCGGCGGCGATCGTCGCGTGCAGGACGTCGGCCAACTCGCCGCCCCGGACGGTCTCCAGCGGTACGACGATGCTGTCCGGCAGCAGCGAGGCCACCGATCTCGGCGCCGCCGCGCCCTCCGCGCGCCAGGCGTCGGTGGCGTGCAGGGGAACGCCGTCCAGGTGGACCACTCCCCCGCGGACCGTGCGCCCCAGCGCGGGCAGGGCCAGGGCGACGACGCTTCCGGCGCCCCGCGTGAAGGCGGCCGTCTCGGCGGCGAAGTTGCCCCGCAGCAGCGAGTCGGCCTTCTTGAACAGCAGCGTGTCCGCGGGGGCGTCGCGCAGCGCCTCGCGCACCCGCCGGGCGGCGTCGGCGGCGGTCAGGGCCCGGGTGTCGAGGTCGAGGACGACGGCCTCGCCGTCGTCCGGGTCGGTCCCTGACCCGGTCCGCGCGGGCCCGAGCACGATACGGCCCGGCAGCCCCAGCGCCATGGCGGTCTCCGCCGCCCCGGACAGGTCGTCGGCGAGGGCGAGGATCCGGCGCGGCCCCGGCACCGCGGGCATGCCGCGCACCAGTGATGACATGTCCGCCTCCTGCCCCTCGGGTCGAGGCTCACGGTGCGGCCTCGGCGGCTCGATGATGACACAGGCTGCGCGATCTGCGCGAGACCTCTTGCGCGATCCGCGCAAGCATGGAACGGTTCAGGCCGCGACAGATAGCGACGGCGCCCCCGAAGGACCACCGGACGCCGCCCCGAGCCGGTCGCCGCACCGAATTCCCCGAGAGGTCGACGATGACCCGAACCCCACCGAGTGAGACGCTCAGCCGTCGCACCCTCCTGCGCGGCTGCGCGGCGGGCGGCGCCGGTCTCGCTCTCTCCCCGCTGGCCGCCTGCGCCGGCCCGACCGGCGCTCCCGGCCCCGGCACCCTCACGCTCGGGCTGAACCGCTCGCTGGTCAGCCTCGACAACAAGCTCAACCAGTTCGACGCGGCCGTGACCGTGCAGCGGGCCGTGCGCCAGGCGCTCACCGCGATCGGCCCCGGCATGCGGCCGGAGCTGGTCCTCGCCGACCGGTTCGAGATGACCGCGCCGACCACCTGGAGCGTGCGCCTGCGCGAGGGGGTCCGCTACTCCGACGGCCGCCCGGTGACCGCGCGGGACGTGGCGACGGCCGTGCGCATGTACGGCGAGGTCGCGGGCTCGTTCGTGCTCGGGCTCTTCCCCGAGCTCCCGGAGGTCGAGGCGACCGGCGACCGTACCCTCCTCCTGCACACGAAGGCGCCGGTGCCCGTCCTGGACCGGCTGATGGCGAACATCCTCATCACCCCGGCCGCCGACAACCGCCCCGAGGAACTGCGCTCCGGCGTCGGCACCGGCCCCTACCGGGTGGCCGGCGCGAACAGCGGGGCCGGGGAGTACACGTTGGAGCGCGTCCCCGGCTACTGGGGTGCGCGGCCTCCCGTCGAGCGCGTCCGCGTGCGTTTCGTGCCGGAGGAGTCGAGCCGCGTCGTGGCGCTGCGCAGCGGCGAGTTGGACGTCATCGACACCATCACCCCTGATTCCGCCGAGCAGTTGACGGACCTGCCGGGGGTGCGCCTTGAGGAGGCGTCCGGGGTCAGGATCTGCCAGCTCTTCTACAACTTCCGCAAGCCGAAGGCCCATCCGCTGTCCGACGCGCGGGTCCGGCAGGCCCTGTCGTACGCGATCGACGGCGCCTCCCTCGTCCGGGACGTGCTGACCGGCTCGGCGGAGCAGGCCGAGGGGGTCGTGCCGCTGTCGCTCCAGGGGGCCGTGCGGACCGGGCGTTACGTCCACGACCCCGCCCGCGCGCGGCAGTTGCTCACGTCGCTCGGTGCGCAGGGGCTGCGGATCCGGATCATGTGGGAGTCCGGGGAGTTCGCGGCGGACACCTCCGTGATGGAGGCGGTCGCCGAGATGCTGAAGGACGTCGGGGTGCGGGCCTCGCTGCTCCAGTTCGAGCCGGGCGGCGACATCCTGAAGTGGCGGCAGGGCAAGGGCGGTGACTGGGACGTCATCGGCAACGGGTTCCCCGGCCCCACCGGCCAGGCCGTGACCATGCTCCAGGCCATGTACGCGGGGACGGCCGCCGACGAGCGCACGGGGGACGCCTTCATGGGGTACGTCCAGCCGTCCGTGGCCCGCCGGATCTCCGCCGCCGCCGGGGAGACCGACGCCGCCGTACGGGACCGGGGGCTCGCCGCCGCGCAGCACGCCGTGTGGGACACCTGGCCCAGCCTGTGGGCGTTCGTGCCGAAGACCCTGCTGGCCCGGCGCTCCCGCGTCGAGGGCATCGGCCTGCTCCCCGTCAACTCCTACGACCTGACCGCCGTACGGCTGGAGGGCTGAGCCGTGACGACGTACCTCCTGCGCCGCCTGGGCCAGAGTCTGCTGACCGTCTTCCTCACCGTGTCCACGGTGTTCGTGCTGGTGCGGCTCGCGCCCGGCGATCCGGCCGCCGCGTACGCCGGGCCGACCGCCACCAGCGCCGATCTCGCCCGGATCCGGGAGCAGTTCGGCCTGGACCGGCCGCTGTTCGTGCAGTACGGGATCTTCCTGCGCGACCTGCTGACCGGGGACCTCGGCACCAGCTACTCCTTCCACTCCTCCGCGCTGGACGTGGTCCTGGACCGGATGCCGTACACGATCACCCTGTCCGTCGCGGCGATCGCGGTGACCGTCGCCGTCGCCGTGCCGCTCGGGGTGTGGATGGCGCGGCGGGCCGACACCACGCGGGAGTTGGGCGCGAACGTGCTGACGATCGCCGGGCAGTCGATGCCGGACTTCTGGACCGGGGTGATGCTGCTGACGGTGTTCGCGGTCGTCCTGCCGGTGCTGCCCGCGTCCGGGTTCACCTCGTGGAGCGGGCTGATCCTGCCGACGGTCACCGTCGCGATCCTCCAGCTCGCCCTGGTCTCCCGGCTGGTGCGGCGCGAGATGACGACGGCGCTGGCGTCGCCGTACATCACCGTCGCCCGCTCGCGCGGGGTCTCGGAGCGGGCGCTGACCTGGCGGTACGCGCTCGCGAACTCGGCGGTGCCGCTCGTGACCGCGGTCGGTACGCGCTTCGCGGCGCTGCTGAACGGGGTCGTGGTCGTCGAGGTCGTCTTCGGCTGGCCGGGGGTCGGCTCCCTGGTCGTGCGCGCGCTGGAGACCCGCGACTATCCGCTGATCCAGGCGACCGTGCTGGTCACGGCGACCCTCGCGATCCTCGTCCAACTCCTCGTCGACCTCGCCTACCCGCTGCTCGACCCGCGGGTGCGACTCGGAAAGGCGGCCTGAGCCATGACCACCACCGTGGCCGGTCCGAAGCGGCCGAGCGCCGTCACCGGCCGGCATCTCGCGCGCGCCACCGCCACCCGGCAGCGGCGCAGCGCCCGCATCAAGCTGTGGGCGGGCGGCGTGTGCACCGCGCTGGTCGCCGTGCCGGTGGCGCTGGCCGGGGTGCTGCCGCTGCCCGATCCCGACGCGCAGGACCTGTCCCGGCGCCGGCTCGCCCCGTTCGGCGACGGGCATCTGTTCGGCACCGACCAGCTCGGCCGGGACCTGCTGTCGCGGCTCCTGCACGGCGGCCAGGTGTCGCTGTCCGTGGGGATCCTCGCGGTCCTCGTCTCCGGGCTGATCGGGATCGTGGCGGGGTCGGCGGCCGGGTACTTCGGCGGCTGGATCGACACGGTCGTCAGCCGGTTCCTGGAGGCCCAGCTCGCCCTGCCCCTGCTGATGATGCTGCTCCTGGTGGTCGCCCTGTTCGGGCCCTCGGTCACCGTCATCACGTGCGTGATCGCGGTCGCGCAGTGGCCGGAGGTGGCCCGGCTGACGCGGTCGCTGGTCCTCGTCGAACGGGAGAAGCCGTACGTCGCCGCCGCGCGGCTCCTCGGGCTGCGCGGCTGGTCCGTGCTGGCGCGGCACGTCGTACCGAACATCGTGCGGCCCGCGAGCCTCGTCGTCCTGCTGCTGCTCGCGCAGGCCGTGCTGCTGGAGAGCGCGCTGAGTTTCCTCGGGGCGGGGCCGCAGCGGCCGTTCGCGACCTGGGGGCGGATCATCGCCGACGGGCAGGACTACATCACCACGTCGTGGTGGCTGGTCACGCTGCCGGGGATCGTGATCGCCGTGCTCGTCGTCGGGGTGAACCTGCTCGGGGACGGGCTGCGGGACCGGGTGCGCACGAAGAAGGGGGTCTGAGCCGTGGACGCTCTGCTGGACGTCGAGGATCTCCAGATCGAGCTGGTCACCCAGCGCGGGATCGTGCGGGCCGTGGACGGCGTGAGTTTCCGCGTCGGGCACGGGGAGACGGTCACCCTCATCGGGGAGTCCGGCTCCGGGAAGTCGACCACCGCGATGGGGGTGCTGCGGCTGCTGCCCGAAGGGCTCGCGGTGCTGTCCGGTACCGCCCGGGTCGTCGGGGAGGACGTCGTCGCCGATCCTGGGGCCGCGCGGCGGGTGCGCGGGCATGCCGTGTCGCTGATCCCGCAGGATCCGATGACGGCGCTCAGTCCCGTGCACACCGTCGGACGGCAGCTCGGGGACGCCCTGCGGCTGCGGCATCCGGGGCTGTCGCGGGCCGAAGTGCGGGAGCGGGGTACGGAGTTGCTGGCGCGGGTGCGGATCACCGCGCCGGAGACCCGCTGGAAGGCGTACCCGCACCAGTTCTCCGGAGGCATGCTGCAACGCATCCTCATCGCGATCGCCCTCGCCGCCGAGCCTCGGCTGCTGGTCGCCGACGAGCCGACGTCCGCGCTGGACGCGACCGTGCAGGCGGGCGTCCTCGATCTGCTGATGGACCTTCAGGAACGGACCGGGGTGGGCATGTTGATGATCACGCACGATCTGGGGGTGGCGCGGCTCGTGTCCGACCGGATCCATGTCATGAAGGAGGGGCGGTTCGTGGAGTCGGGGGCCGCCGAGCGGGTCGTGGAGCGGCCGGAGCATCCGTACACGCGGAAGCTGCTGGCGGCGGTGCCGAGCCTGGGGCCGTGGGACGAGGACGGGCCGGACGGGGGCCCGCAGGGCGAGGGCCCGCAGGGCGAGAACCGGCCGGGTGAGGGTCGGCGGGGCGAGGGCAGTGCGGCGGCGGGGGTGGCTCGATGAGCACACCGTTTCTGGCTGTCGAGGATCTCGTCGTCGACTACCCCACCCCCGCCGGGCCCGTGCGCGCCGTCGACCATGTCGGGTTCAGCGTCCCTCGCGGGGGCTCCCTCGCGGTCGTCGGTGAGTCCGGGTGCGGGAAGTCGACCCTCGCGCGCGCCATCGTGCGGCTCCTGAAGCCCGCCGCCGGGCGGATCGTGCTGGACGGCACCGACCTCGCCGCCCTGTCCGAACGTCGGCTGCGGCCGCTGCGGCGGCGCGTGCAGATGGTCTTCCAGGATCCGTACGGCTCCCTCGACCCGCATCTGACCGCCGAGGAGACCGTCGCGGAGCCGCTGCGGCTCGCGGGCGTCAAGGACAAGGGCGAACGACGGCGGCGGGCGGCCGAGTTGCTGGACCGGGTGGGCCTGCCGGCCTCCGCTCTCCAGCGCCGGCCCGCCGAGTTCTCCGGCGGACAGCGGCAGCGCGTCGGGATCGCCCGTGCGCTCGCCTCGGGGCCCGACCTGCTGGTCTGCGACGAGGCGACGTCCGCGCTGGACGTGTCCGTGCAGGCGCAAGTGCTGGACCTGCTGCGGGAGTTGCAGGCGGAGACCGGGATCACGTACATCGTCATCGCGCACCATCTCGGGGTCGTGCGGGAGATCAGCACCGACGTCGTCGTCCTCAAGGCGGGGCGGGTCGTGGAGAGCGGGCGTACGGCCGATGTGCTGGCCTCGCCGGCCGATCCGTACACGCGGGCACTGCGGCGGGCGGCACTGGAGCCTACGGCGGTACGGGGTCGCAAGCCTCGAGTGCTGGCGGCTGCGGGGGGTGGTGCGGGCTCGGCGACGGACGGGGGGTCTGCCTCGGCAGGGGGCGCGTCCTCCGCGGCTGGCGAGGCTGGCGAGGCTGGCGAGGCCTCAACGGCGGTCGTGACCGAAACCGCCGGGTCCGACAGCGCTGTGCGGAAAGACGCCGCGTCCGAAGCTGTCGTGCCGAGAACCGCCGCGCCGGATGCCTCCGCGCCGGAGGACGCCGTCGTCGAGAGCACCGCGACCAGAGCCGCCGCAATGGAGAGCCTCGCGACCAGAGCCGCCGCACATCAAGCTGCCCCACGCGTAGCTGCCGCACCGGAGGCCGCCATGCCCGACGTCGGGGCTCCAGAAACCGCCCCGTCCCAAACCGCCCTCCCGGAAGCCCCCGTGCCCGAAGCCGCCGCCCTGGAGGGCGCCGCCACCGGAGCCGCCGCGCGGGAAGCTGCCACGCCAGCGGCCCCCGTGTCCGACGCCACCGCCCCAGAGCCCGCCCCGCACGAATCCACCGTGTCAGACCCCGCCCCACAGGAAGGAACCGGCGCGTGACCACCCTCCTCACCCTGCCGAACGTCCCCGTCCCCCTCTCCCGGCTCGTGCTCGGCACGATGACGTTCGGGGACACCGTCGACCGTGCCGGTGCCGCCGACATGCTCGCGGTGGCGCTGGACGCGGGGATCACCGGCGTGGACACCGCGAACGGGTACGCGGGCGGCGAGAGCGAGCGCATCCTCGCCGAGCTGCTGCCCGCGTACCGGGACCGGATCGTGCTCGCCACGAAGGCCGGGATCCCGCACCCCGACCAGGGCGGGCATGCGCCGCTGTCGGCCGCCGGGATGCGGGGCGCGCTGGAGGGAAGCCTCAAGCGGCTCGGCACGGATCATGTGGACCTGTTCTATCTGCACCAGCCCGACCGTTCGACACCGCTCGCCGAAACCCTCGCCACGGTCGCCGAGTTCGTGGCGGAGGGGAAGGTGCGGGCGCTGGGCGTGTCCAACTACGCGGCGTGGCAGATCGCGGAACTCGTACGCGTCGCCGACGAGGTGTACGCCCCGCGCCCCGTCGTCGCCCAGCAGCTCCACAACCTGCTCGCGCGCCGCATCGAGGAGGAGTACGTCGAGTACGCCGCCGTCACCGGGCTGCGCACGATGGTCTACAACCCGCTCGGCGGGGGCCTCCTCACCGGCCGCCACCACTTCGGACAGGCCCCGGACTCGGGCCGGTTCGCGGACTCCCGGCTCGCGGAGATGTACCGCGCCCGCTACTGGGACCAGCGCCTGTTCGACGCGGTCGCCGAACTCACCCGGATCGCCGGTGAGTCGGGCATCCCGCTCACCGAACTGGCCCTGCGCTGGCTGCTGGACCGCGACTCGACGGACGCGCTGCTCCTCGGCGGCTCGCGTACGGAACACCTGCGGGCCAACATCGCGGCGGCCGAGGCAGGTTCGCTGCCGGCCGACGTGACTGCCGCCTGTGACGCGGTCGGTGCGGCGCTGCGCGGCCCGATGCCGGCGTACAACCGCTGACCCGGCCCACGACCACAACCCCTAAGAAGGAAACCCCGATGACCCCCGCAGAGTTCACCGCCGCCCTGCGCGCCCGCGAGCAACTCCTCGGCTACTGGTGCCTGTTGGACGCCCCGGTCGCGACCGAGCGCATCGCCCGGCTCGGCTACGACTACGTCGCTCTGGACGCCCAGCACGGCCTGTTCGGCTACTCCGGCATGCTGAACAACCTCCTCGCGATCGACTGCAAGGGCTCGACGGCCGTCGGTCTGGTCCGGGTCGAGGCGAACGACCCGGCGCCGATCGGCCGCGCCCTGGACGCCGGGGCGACCGGCGTGATCGTGCCGTTGGTCGACACGGCGGAGGAGGCCGCCGAGGCGGTGGCCGCCGTACGGTATCCGCCGCTGGGGCGGCGTTCGTACGGGCCGATGCGTTCGGCGCTGCGGATCGGGCCGGATCCGGCGGACGCGCACGACGCGACGGTGGTCCTCGCGATGATCGAGACGGCGGAGGGGCTGGCGAACGTCGAGGAGATCTGTGCGACGCCGGGCCTGGACGGCGTGTATGTCGGCCCGTCGGATCTGCGGATCGCGCTGGGCGGGGCCTCGTCGACGGATCCGGCGCTGGCCGACGCCTTCGAGGCGGCGCTCGTGGCCGTGCGGGAGGCGGCGGCGCGGGCGGGGGTCGCCGCCGGTATCCACAACCCGGACGGGGCGCGGGCGGCGAAGCGGCTCGCGGAGGGCTTCACCTTCGCGACCGTCGCCTGCGACCTGGTCCACCTGGAGCAGTCCGCCCGTGACCACCTCGACTCGGCCCGCACCCCTGGAGCGACCCTGTGATCAGCTACGACCGCGGCGACACGGTCCTGCCCACCCCGTCCGTGCAGAGCCACGCCGCGAACCTGACCGTGCTGCCCGGCGGCGACCTCGGCTGCGTCTGGTTCGGCGGCACGCAGGAGGGCATGGCGGACATCTCCGTCTGGTTCTCCCGCCTGGCGCCCGGCGCCACCCGGTGGACGGAGCCGGTGCGCCTCTCCGAGGACCCGGCCCGCTCCGAGCAGAACCCGGTCCTGTTCCCGGCCCCCTCGGGCGCCCTGTGGCTGCTGCACACCGCCCAGCGCGGCGGCGACCAGGACACGGCCGAGGTCAGGATCCGGGTCAGCGAGGACGGCGGCACGACCTGGAGCCCCACCCGGACCCTGTTCACGGGCGGCGTGTTCGTCCGCCAGCCCCCGGTCGTGCTGCCCTCGGGCCGCCTGCTGCTGCCGGTGTTCCGCTGTGTGGTCGCCCCCGGTGAGCGGTGGTCCGGCGACCTGGACACCAGCGCCGTGATGATCAGCGACGACGACGGCGGGACCTGGCGCGAGGAGGGCGTGCCGGGTTCCACGGGCCTCGTGCACATGAACGTCCACCGTCTCCCCAACGGGTTCCTGTGCGCGCTGTTCCGCAGCCGCCGCGCCGACCACGTCCACCGGTCCCTGTCCGTGGACGACGGCGAGACCTGGACCGAGCCCGAGCCGCTGGACCTGCCCAACAACAACTCGTCGATCCAGTACGTCCCGCTCGCCGACGGACGCCTGGCCCTGGTCTACAACCACAGCAGCGCGCTGGACGCCACGGACCGGCGGGTGTCCCTGTACGACGAGATCGACGAGGCGGGCGGGCTCTCCGAAGCCGAGACGGCCACCAGGACCACCACGGTGTCCTCGGCGTTCTGGGGCGCTCCCCGGGCCCCGCTCTCCCTGGCCCTGTCCGACGACGCCGGCCTGACCTGGCCGGCGCGCGCCGACCTGGTGACCGGGGACGGGTACTGCCTCACCAACAACTCCCGCGACGGCCTGAACCGCGAGCTGTCGTACCCGTCGGTCGTCCAGACCCCGGACGGTGACCTGCACATCGCGTACACGCACCACCGCAGGGAGATCCGGCACATCCGGCTCGACCTGCGCTAGGACAACTGCCGGTTCTCGTCGAGGAGTTCACCTGCGTCGTGGTCCGCGTCGAGGCGGGCGAGGAGCCGTAGGCCGTCCTCGGCGGCGCTGCCGGGTGCCGCCGAGAGGACGATCATCTCCATGCCCGAGGCGTCCGGCAGGGCGAAGTTCTCCTGGTGGAGTTCGAGGAGGCCGACGAGGGGGTGGCGGTACGCCTTGCGGCCGTGGGTGCGGGCGCGGACGTCGGCGCGGGCCCACAGGCGCCGGAAGCGTTCGCTGCCCATCGCCAGTTCGCCGACGAGGGAGGCGAGCCGGGGGTCGTCGGGGTACTTCCCGGCGGTCAGACGGAGGTGGCCGACGACGTCGAGGGTGCAGGTCTCCCACTCGGCGTACAGACCGCGCTCGGTCTCCTCCAGGAAGATGTGCCGGGCGGTGTTGAGGCCGGGCAGGACGCGGCCGTACAGAAGAGCGGCGAGGCGGTTGCCGGCGAGGACGTCCATGCGGTGGTCCATCAGCAGGGCGGGCGCTTCGGTGACCAGGCCGAGGACGCGCAGGAGTTCCGGCCTGACGCGTCCGCCCGGGGTCTTCACGCGGCGGCGGGGCCGGCAGGCGAGGCGGCGGAGGTGGTCGCGTTCGGTGTCGTCGAGGCCGAGGACGCGGGCGAGGGCGTCGAGGATCTGCTCGGAGGGCTGGGTGGCGCGGCCCTGTTCGAGGCGTATGTAGTAGTCGACGCTGACGCCGGAGAGGTGCGCGACCTCCTCGCGGCGCAGGCCCTCGACGCGGCGGCGGCTGTCGACGGGGATGCCGGCGGTGGCCGGGTCGACCCGGGAGCGCCGGGTGCGCAGGAAGCCCGCGAGATCGTCCATGCCGTCCAGTATGGGCCCGGCGCGGCCGGTGAGGGTGGTCCTGCCGGTACCAGGAAGTCCTGTCCTAGGAAGGGGTGGCCCTGAACAACGGCCGTACGGGCGGCCAGGATTCGGGGCATCCGATCCGAAGGAGTTCCCGTGAAGACGCTGATCGTCCACGCCCACCCGGAGCCGCTGTCCCTGAACGGCACGCTCAAGGACCTCGCCGTGTCCACCCTGGAGGGCGCGGGGCACGAGGTGCGGGTGAGCGACCTGTACGCGATGAACTGGAAGGCGGCCGTGGACGCCGCCGACTACGGCCCCGCCGCCTCGCCCCGGCTGAACGTGGCCCTCGACTCGGGCCGCGCCTTCGACACCGGGACCCTCACCGCCGACGTCCGCGCCGAGCAGGAGAAGCTCCTGTGGGCGGACACGGTCATCCTCCAGTTCCCGCTGTGGTGGTTCACGATGCCGGCGATCCTGAAGGGCTGGGTGGAACGGGTGTTCACCTACCACTTCGGGTACGGCGTCGGCGAGCACAGCGACACGCACTACGGCGACCGCTTCGGCGAGGGCACGCTCGCGGGCCGGCGGGCCATGGTGTCGGTGACCACGGGCGGCGGCGAGTCGCACTTCTCGGCGCGCGGCATCAACGGGCCCATCGACGACCTGCTGTTCCCGATCCAGCACGGCATCCTCTACTACCCGGGCATGGAGGTGCTCCCGCCGTTCGTGGTGCACCGGGCGGACCGGCTGACCGAGGAGGACTTCCCGGACGTCGCCAAGGCGTGGCAGGAGCGGCTGCTGACCCTGGAGTCGACCGAGCCGATCCCTTTCCGGCGGCAGAACTTCGGGGACTACGAGATCCCGTCGATGCGGCTCAAGGAGGGGCTGGGCGCTCCGGGGCGGTCCGGGTTCGGGCTGCACGTGCGCGGCTGAGTGCCGGGTTCGGGCAGCGTCCGCAGGAACAGCCAGCTCAGCAGCGGCATCAGGGCGAGGGGCGCGAGCGCGGTCCGCAGGGACGTCGCGTCGGCGAGGCGGCCGATCAGGGGGCTCGCGAGGCCGCCGACGCTGACGGTCAGGCCGAGGGTGATACCGCTCGCGGTGCCGATCCGGGAGGGCAGGTAGTCCTGGGCGAGGGTGACCTGGAGGGAGAAGGGCACGTACAGGCCGATCGAGGTCAGGGCCACGAACAGGTAGAGCGCGGGGCCCGGTGTCCACACGACGCCGGCGACGGACGCGGCGGTGAGGGCGTACGCCCAGCGGGCGACGGTCACCCGGTCCCAGCGGTCCGCGAGGGCGCCGCCCAGCAGGGAGCCGACGGCGCCGCCGAGGTAGAGGACGGTCAGGGCGATCGTGCCGGCCGCCGTGCCGCCGCCGGTGCGCTGGCGGGCGTACAGGGCGATGAAGGTGCTCAGGCCGACGAACGTGACCGACCGGAACACCACGGCGAGGGACAGCTTCACGAAGGACGCGGTGTCGTCGCGGCCGGGCGGCGCCGCCGTACCGGGTCCGGCGGTCCGGCGCTGGAGGGCGTGGACGACGGGCAGGCACAGGGCGGTGCCGGCCAGGGCCGGGAGGAGGAGCAGGGGGGTCCAGCGCAGTCCGCCGGCGGCGAGGGCGGCGGTGACCAGGAGGGGGGCCAGGGCGAAGCCGATGTTGCCGCCGGTCGCGAACCAGCCCATGGCGCGGTGGCTGCCGCCCGCGGCGAGGCGGGCGGCGCGGGCGGACTCGGGGTGGTAGGCGGCGACGCCGATGCCGGAGAGCGCGACGAAGGCGAGGGTCAGCGGGTAGGAGCCGGTGAGGCCGCTGAGCGCGATGCCGAGGCCGCCGAGGAGGGTGGAGGCGGGCAGCAGCCAGGGCATCGCGCGGCGGTCGGTGAGCGCGCCGAACACGGGCTGGGCCACGGAGGACAGCAGGGAGGCGGCGAGCACGATGCCGGAGGCGAGGGCGTAGGTGTAGGAGCGTTCGGCGACGAAGAACGGCACCAGGGCGGCCACCGCGCCTTGGTAGACGTCGACGCAGGCGTGGCCCACGGACAGCAGGACGATCGGGGTGTTCCTTCGCATGCCGTCATGCTCCGGGCCCGGCCCGCTGTCCCGCTTTCGATAAACTGCCAGGTGATGACGGAAATCCGCCACGACCCGGTGGCCCCCACCCGCACCCAGTGGCTGGCGCCCGGCGCCGCGATCGACGCGCACCGCCACGACGACCACCAGATCGTCTACGCGGGCCGGGGCGTCCTGTCGGTCACGACCGGCGCGGGCTCCTGGGTCGCCCCGGGCACCCGCGCGATCTGGGTCCCCGCCGGCACACCCCACGCCCACCGGGCGTACGGCGGGCTCGACCTGCACCTCGTGGGGCTGCCCGCCACCGAGAACCCGCTCGGCCTGGACGAGCCGACCGTCCTGGCCGTCGGCCCGCTGCTGCGGGAGCTGATCGTCGCCTACACGCGCGGCGGGTCCGAGAACAGCCCCGACAGCCCTGAGCGGTCGCGGCTGCGCGCCGTCCTCCTCGACCAGCTCCGCGCCTCCCCGCAGCAGCCCCTCCACCTGCCCGCGCCGACGGCTCCCCTGCTGCGGGCGGTGTGCGACCTCCTCGCGGCCGACCCCGGTGACAGCCGGACGCTGGCCGAGCTGGGCCGCGAGGTGGGCGCGAGCGACCGGACGCTGTCGCGGCTCTTCCGCGCCGACCTCGGCATGACGTTCCCGCAGTGGCGCACCCAACTGCGCCTGCACCACGCGCTGGTGCTGCTCACCGAGGGCGTCGCCGTGACCACGGTCGCCCACCGCTGCGGGTGGTCCTCGGCCAGCGCCTTCATCGACGTGTTCCGCCGCGCGTTCGGGCACACGCCGGGCGCCCACCCCGGGTAGCCGTCACACGAGCGGGCGGGCCACCTTCAGGCGGTCGTCGTCGACGAGCTTGCGGACGGCTTCGAGGACGGCGGCCTCCGGCTCGTAGCGCGGGGCGTAGCCGATGAGGGTCCTGGCCTTCTCGATGGTGAGGCAGTGGCCGCGGTAGAGGTGTTCCCAGCTGTTCCGGGCGTGCTCCGGGCTGGTGGTCGCGCGGAACTCCTCCCAGGTCACCGTCTCCAGCGTCGCGGTCTGCCCGAACCAGCCGGCCGCGATCCCGGCGAAGCCTCGGACGGTGAGCGCGGTGGGGGCGACGACGTTGAAGTCCTCGCCGGCCGCCGCGTCCCGGTGGGTGATCGCCCGCTCGAAGGACTGGGCGACGTCGTCGGCGTGGACGTGGTGCATCGACTCGGCGCCGATGCCGGGGATCTTCAGGGGCTGCCCGGCGGAGAGGGTGTACCAGACGGCGGGGTCGAGGTTGCCGAGCGGGTTGATGGGCTCCCAGCCGGGGCCGACGATGTGGCCGGGGTGCAGGGAGGTGGTGACGAGGCCGCCGCTCGCGGTCTCCTCCTTCAGCATCCGGGCGATCAGGTCCTTCTGGATGCCGTACTCGCCGACGGGAGGGGTGCCCGAGGTCTCGGAGATCGGCAGCTTGTCGCTGGGGCCGTAGCGCCACAGGGTGCCGCAGTGCAGGAGGTGGCCGCTCGCGCCGCGCAGCCGTTCGACGAGGGCGGTGGCCGAGTCCAGGGTGAAGCAGACGAGGTCGACGACGGCGTCCGCGTCCAGCGCGGCGATCCGGTCGCCGAAGGTCCCCTCGCGGTCCTCCCGCTCCCGGTCGGCGACGACGTGCCGCACCTCCCGCCACTCGGGAGCGTCGGCGTAGGCGGTACGGGTGCCCCGGCTGATGTTGATCACTTCGTGGCCCGCCCGGACCAGCCGGGGGACGAGGAAGGTGCCGATGTGGCCGCTTCCGCCGATGACGACGACTCGCATACAGGTCCCATCTCGCGTTGATCCGACGTGATCCCCCACCGTAGAGCCACGAGGGCGTGCGCGGCGGCCCCGGTGCACCGGCGCACGACCCGGGCCGGCCGAGAGCGCCGGAGCCAGGACGTCGGCCCTTCGGCGTGTACGGCTCGTCCGGTGAATCGCGCGCCGGTGAAGGCGCCCTACACGCACCCCACGGCCGACACGGAGCATGACAACCGGTTCCCGGCGGGCCTCGTGCCCCGCTCTCTTCCTCTCCCGTTTCTTCTCCCGTGCTCCCGAGGGGTGTCCATGTCTGGTTCCGCGTCTGTCTCCGCAGGCCGGTGTGTCGTGCTGTTCCCAGGTCAAGGGGCTTATGTGCCAGGGGCGTTGAGTGCCCTCGCCGAGTCCGGGCCCGTGGTGCGTGAGGTGCTGTCGGAGGTCGACCGGGCGGCTGCCCGGCTGGGGCGGGGGCCGGTGTCGGGGCTGCTCCTCGACACGGGGGCGCCCTCGCTGGGGGAACTCGTGGCGGGGGCACCGCAGGATCTGCATCTGGCGATCTTCGCGTCGGAGATCGCGCTGTTCCGGCTGCTCACCGAGCGGCTGGGGTTACGTCCCGGCGTCCTGCTGGGGCACAGCTTCGGTGAGCTGGTGGCGCTCGTGGCGGCCGGCGCGCACGACCTGGAGCGCGGGGTGGCGCTGGTGGCGGCGCGGGACGCGGCGTTCGCGGCCCGTCCGCCGCAGGCCGGGGGGATGGTCGCGCTGGAGGTCTCGGCGGGGCGGGCGGGGCATCTGCTGGCGGCGCTCGCGGAGGGCGAGGTGTGCGTGGCGGCGGACAACGGGCCCCGGCAGTGCGTGGTGTCGGGCCCGAAGGAGGCGCTCGGGCGGGTCCGCAAGGCGGCGGAGGCGGTGGGGATCGCGGCGACCGAGCTGCGGGTGCCGTACCCGTTCCACAGTCACGGGCTCGCCGGGGTCGCGCACGACTTCGCCGTCCGGGCCGGGGAGTTGACGCCGCGTCCGCTGCGACGCCGGCTGTACTCGGCGATCCTGGGCCGGTACGTCGCCGACGACGCCCACGCCGCGCTGGCCGCCGCCCACCTCGTACGCCCCACCCGCTTCGCCGACGCGGTGCGCGTGCTGCACGCCGAGGGGGCGGAGGTGTTCGTGGAGTGCGGGCCCAAGGGGGTGCTGAGCGATCTGGTGACGGGGATCGTGCCGGGGGTGCGGGTGGTCGCGCCGCTGCGGCGGCGGGTGGGGATGGCGGAGTTCGCGGCGGCGGTGAGCGGGGTGGGCGGGGAGGCGACCGCGCTGGGGGACACAGCGCGGCGGGACGCGGGGGCGAGGGGAACGGGGCTGGAAGAAGCGGGGTCGGGAGAGGCGGGGTCGTTGAGAGAGGCAGGGCCGGGAGAGGAGGGGCCGTCGGGAGAGTCGAGGTCATCGGGAAAGGTCGCTTCGAGCCGGCTGCGAGCCGTGCTGCCCGCGCCGGACCTTCGCCCCGACCCCGCGCCCCATCCCGGCCCCGCACCCCAGCCCGCACCAGACCTTCACTCCGACCCCACACCTCAACCCGCCCCCGCCTCCCCACCCGCGCACACCGAACTCGTCGCCGTCCTCCGGGACTTGTACGCCCAGGCCCTCGGCTACCCCCCGGACGTCCTCACCTCCGACGCCGACCTGGAGGCCGACCTCGGCATCGACTCCATCAAACAGGTCGAGCTCTTCTCCCAGGCCCTGGAGCGCTACGGCCGCCGCCTCCCTCCGGACGGCAGCCGCCTGACCAGCTACACCACCCTCGACGACCTGGCGGCCCTGCTGCTGGACCTGCCGACGGCGGCGGGCCGATGACGGCCGCGGAGCTTCCGGCCGCCCCCGACCTCGCGGGGCGCGTCGCGCTGGTGACGGGCGGCGGCAAGGGGGTCGGCGCGGCGATCAGCCGTGAACTGGCCCGGCACGGCGCCCATGTGATCGTGAACTACTTCCACTCCCCCGACCGGGCCGAGGAGACGGTCGCGGCGATCCGCGCGGCGGGCGGCTCCGCCGAGGCCCTCCGCACGACCGTCGCCAAGCCGGAGGCGGTCGCGGAGATGTTCGCGGCGGTCGCCGACGCCCACGGCGGTCTGGACGTACTGGTGAACAACGCGGCGCGGGGTGTCTTCGCCCGGTACGACGAGCTGACGGACCGCGAGTGGCGGCGGGCGCTGGACACGAACGTGCACGGCGCCCGCTGGTGCGCCCTGGGCGCGGTCCCGCTCCTGGAACGGCGCGGCGGCGGAAGCATCGTGAACGTGTCGTCGATCGGCGCGGGCCTGGCGATGGACAACTACCTGCTGGTCGGGGTGTGCAAGGCGGCGCTGGAGGCGATGACCCGGTATCTCGCGGCGGATCTCGGGCCGCTCGGCATCCGCGTGAACACGGCGTCGGCGGGGCTGCTGGACAATGCGACGGCCGGGCTGTTCCCGCAGGCGGAGGCGTTACGGCGGGTGTACGCGGGGGCGGCGCCGCTGGGGCGGGTGGGCACCGAGGAGGAGTTGGCACGGCTCGTGGCGTTTCTCGCCTCGCCGCAGTCCGGGTGGGTGTCCGGGCAGTCGTTCCTGGCCGACGGGGGTCTGTCGGTGGGACGGGCGATGCTCACCCCGCGCGCCCCCGTCACGGCGGAGGCGGAGACGGAGACGGTCGCCGTCGTGGGGATGGGCGTCGTGGCCCCCGGCGTCGACGGTCCCGACGCCCTGTGGGAACGGCTCGTGGAGGGCCGTCCGGTGTTCACGGAACCGGGGAAACGCTTCGCGCTGGAGGACTTCTGGTCCGACGATCGCGGCGCGGCCGACCGCACGTACAGCCGGGTCGCGGGCTACGCGCACGGCACCGGCGACTTCCTCACCGCCTGGCTGCGCGCCGCGCTCCTCCAGTGCGGCCCGCCGCCGCGAGGCGTCCGCGCGGCGTGCTTCGTGGGGGCGTGGAACGAGGGCAGCCAGCACGTCGAGGAGAGCGTCCTCGTCGAGGCCGTCACCGAGGGGACCGGCTCCGAGGAGGTCCGCTCGCTGCTGCGCGGGCGCTTCCCGCACGCCGGTGCCCTCGCCGACCACCTCCCCCACGCGGCGGCCCGAGCAGCCCTGGAGGGCATCCTCCCCGCGTCGACGCCCGTGCAGATCGTCGACACCGCCTGCTCCTCGTCCCTGTACGCCATCGACCTCGGCGCGAAGAGCGTCCTGGACGGCGACTGCGACATCGCGTACTGCGGGGGCGCCTTCTCCCAGGGCCCGCGCTACAACGTCCTGTTCGCGCAGCTGAACGGGTTGAGCCGGACGGGCCGGGTGCGGGCGTTCGCCGAGGACGCGGACGGCGTGCTGTTCTCCGACGGCGCGGGGCTCGTCGCCCTCAAGCGGCTGGACCGGGCGCGGGCCGACGGTGACCGGGTGCTGGCGGTGCTCGCCGGGTTCGGGGCGGCGTCCGACGGGCGCGGCAAGGCCGTCCACGCGCCCAACCGCACCGGCCAGGAACGGGCGTTGACGCGGGCGCGCGCGGTGAACGCGGTTCCGGCCGGGCAGCTCGACTGGGTGGTGGCGCACGCCACGGGCACCCCGGTGGGGGACGCGGTGGAGCGCGCGGTGCTGGAGGAGGCCCACCCGGGCGTCCTGTGCACGTCGAACAAGTCGGTGGTGGGGCACACTGGTTGGGCCGCCGGGGTCCTGTCGGTCGTCCACGCGCTCCAGGGCCTCGCCCACTCGACGGTGCCCGCCCAGGTCCCGTACGACGGGATCGCCCCGTCCGCGCTGCGCATCCCCGCGCACACGGCGCCGCTCCCCCGCCGGCCGGACCGGCCCCGGACGGTGGGCGTCTCGTCGTTCGGGTTCGGCGGCACCAACGCGCACCTCCTCCTCCAGGACGAGTCCGCGCCCCGCTCGCAGCCGCCGGTCCTCGACGGGGACCCGGTGGTCGTCATCGGCTGGTCCGCGCACCTGCCCGGCACACCGGACGAGGCGGAGGTCGCACGGCGCCTGGCGGCCGGACTCCCGCCCGCCGAGCGGCGGTTCGGTACGCCGTACCCGGTGCCGCCGCTCGGTGAGGTGCGGATGCCGCCGCGTACGGCCGCCTCGATCGACCCGGCGCAGTTGATGGCGTTGCAGGCCGTCGCGCGGCTGTCCCCGTTCTGGGAGGGGCTGACGGAGACCACCGGGGTGATCACCGCGCACACCGGGGTGCCGGTCACCTCGGCCGACATGAGCGTGCGGTGCTATGCGCGGTCACTCGAACTCGGCGAGCCCGTGCGGGCGTTCGTCGACACCGTGCTGGACCGCACCCCGGCCGCGGGCGAGGACACCCTCGCCGGGCTGATGCCGAACGTGATCCCCGCCCGGGTGGCCGCCGCCCACGACCTGCACGGGCTGACGATGACCGTCGACACCGGCCCCACCTCGGGCCGCAGCGCACTGCGGACCGCCCAGAAGTACCTGAGCCGGGGGGAGTTGGACCTCGCGCTCGTCCTCGGCGTGAACGGCGGCGGCACCCCGCTGTTCGCCCGCCTCCACGGTCTGCCCGAAACCGCACCGGCCGAAGGGGCGTTCACGCTCGCCCTGACGCGCGCGTCGGTCGCCCGTGAACGCGGCTGGCCGGTCCTGTCCCCGCTGGACGACCTGCTGTCGGCCCTGCCGGACCGGGACGGGTTCGCGACGGACCGCACCTGTCTGGCGGCGGACGACCTGATCGAGGTGGTACGCCAACTCCCGTGCTCTGAGCCTTGCTTGACGCATCGTCACACGGTGTCCTGGGAGCGGTCCGGTGCCGTACCGAAGCCGAAGACGCACCTCTCGCCGGACACGCTCGTCCTCACCGACTCCGCGTACCCCCCTCGACTCGCCCCTTCTTCCCGCCTGTTGACGCTCCGGCCGGGCGACGATCCGCAGGCGTCCGTCGAGAAGGTCCTCGCCGGGAATCCGCAGGGCTTCCGTCACCTCCGTGTCATCACCGACCTGCGGGCGGCTCCGGCGTGGCCCGCGCCGCCCGGTGAGACCCTCCTCGCCGTCCAGGAGGCGGCGTTCCTCGCCACGCGGGAGCTGCGGGACGCGCTGGTGGACTCCGGCACGCTCGGGGTCGTGGTCCTCACGGAGTCACCGGCGCCGCACGCCCATCTGTTCACGGGGTTCGTGAAGAGTCTCGCGTGGGAGCTGACCGGGTGCACTCCGCTCGCGCTGCTGACCGACACCGCGTCTCCCCAGGCGGCGCTCGCCGACCTGGAGACTGAACTCAGGCGCGGGCGGGAGGGGTTGCCGGTGGTCGTGCACCGGGGCGGGGTGCGGCTGGTCGAGCGGTTGCGGCGGGACGACGTACCGGGTGGGGCGCTTCCGCTGGAGCCGGGGGCGGTCGTGGTCGCGACCGGGGGTGCGCGGGGGATCACCGCCGCGTGTCTGATCGGGCTGGCCGAACGGGTGCCGGTGCGGCTGCACTTGGTCGGCTCCAGTCGGCTGGAGGACGTGCCGGACGGGTTGTTGGCCGCCGGGGACGGTGAACTGGCGGGGCTGCGGGCCCGGTTCATCGCCGACCAGCGGCGCGCGGGGCCCGGAGTGTCGGTGCGGGAGATCAACCAGCGGTTCGAAAGGCTGCTGAACGCGCGGGAGTCGCTGCTGAACCTGGCCAGGCTGCGGGAGCTGTGCGGTGACGGCAACGTCCGCTTCCACACCGCCGACGTGACCGACGCGCGGGCGGTGCGGCGGGTGGCCGAGGCGGTCGGGCGGGTGGATCTGCTGGTCAACGGGGCCGGGGTGCATCATCCCGGGGACATCACGCGCAAGGACCTGCCGGGGATGCGGCGGGTGCGGGACGTGAAGCTGATGGGCTACCACCGGCTGCGGGAGGCGTTCAGCGGGGTGTCGGCGCCCCGGCTGTGGTGCAACTTCGGGTCGGTGACGGGGCTCGCCGGGCTGCCCGGGGAGAGCGACTACTCCCCGGCCAACGACTTCCTCGCGGGGGCCGCCCAAGCCGTCGGCGGCGACGGCGAGTTCACGATCGCGTGGACGATCTGGGACGAGACCGGGCTCGGCTCCGGGAGCGTCGTCCAGGCGTACACGGCACGGACCGCGCGGCTCAGCCGGATGACGACGGCGGAGGGGGTGGCGCACTTCCTCGACGAACTGTCCCGGCCCCGGCGCGACCGGCTCGTCACGTTCCTCGGCGAGGCCGAACACGCCTCCTTCGACCGGCAGTTCCCCGGACTGCTGGACACGCCCGGCCTGGTGGCCTCCCCCGGGCTGGGGGCTTCCCCCGGACTCGTGGCCTCCCCCGGACTCGGGGCCTCCCCCAGGCTGCCGGGCTCCCCCGGACTGCTGGGCGAGCCGCACGAGCCGGGGCGCTGGCGGTTCTCCCTCGATGTGCGCACCCACGGCTTCCTCCTCGACCACATGGTCGACGGCCGTCCCACGCTGCCCGGCGTGATGCTGGCGGACCTCGCCGTGCAGGCGGCGCGTTCCCTCGTTCCGGGGCTGCCGGTGCGCGCGGTGGAGAACCTGGCGTTCTCGGCGTGGGTGCGGGCCCGGGGCGACGGCGTGCCCGTCGGCTTCCGGGTGACGGCCAGGGCCACCGGCAGCGCCGGTGCGCGGTCCGTCGCCGTCGTCGTCCACTCCGACACGGTCGCGCCCGACGGGCGGGTCCTCGCCCGTGACCGCGAGCACTTCCGGGCGGTCGTACGGCTCGGCGGCCCGGCGCTCCTGCCGGTGCCGACGGGTGAGCCGGACGCGTCCTGGCCGTCCGTCGCCGACCCGTACTACGAGGATGTCTCGCCCGCCCTCCTCACCGGCGTGTTCCGGGCCACCGAGGGGTGGCGGGCGGGTCCGGGCGGAAGTACCTGCCTCTGGCGGCCCGGCGACGGACTCCCCCGGCTGGGCATCCCGTGCGTCCTGCTGGACGGCCTCGCGCGCACCCGGTGGCTGGGCGGCGCCGCCGTGGCCGTGCCCCGGCACATCGCGCGCATCTCCCTGTACACGGACGCGGACGACACCGCCCTTGCCCTTGCCCACCCCGAGGGCGTCGCCCTGTCCCACTGCGCCGCGACCGGCGTGTGCACCGCGCGGTCCGCCGACGGGCAGGTCCTCGCCCAGATCACCGGCCTGACCGGCACCGAACTCGCCTCCCAGTGAAGGACGTCATGGAACTCACCGGACAGACCGCGCTCGTCACCGGCGGCACGCGCGGCATCGGACTCGCCATCGCCCACCGGCTCCTCGCGGCGGGCGCACAGGTCGTGATCAGCGGCCGGGACGAGGAGACCGGCCGTACGGCGCTGGCGGGGCTCGACGCGGGGGACGACGCCGTGCTGTGCGTCGGGGACGCCACGTGCCGCGCGGACGCCGAGCGGGCCGTGGACACGGTCCTGGAGCGGTTCGGGCGCCTCGACATCGTCGTCAACAACGTCGGCGGGGCTACGGAGTTCGCGACGGTCGCCGAGATCAGCGACGAGGTGTGGCACGCGACGCTGTCCCTGAACCTCGACCCGGCGCTGTACACGACGCGCAGGGCGCTGGGTCCGCTGGTGCGGCAGCGGTCCGGGCGGATCATCAACATCGCGTCGATGGAGGGCCGGGACCCGGATCCCGGGCTGTGCGCGTACGCGACCGCGAAACACGCGCTGATCGGGTTCACCCGGGTCCTGGCCAAGGAGGTCGCCGCGCACGGCATCACCGCGAACTGTGTCTGTCCGGGGGCGGTGGTCACGGACTGGGTGCGGGAGAGGGGCCCGGCGGCCGCCGCGGTGCTGGGCACCGACTACGACGGCCTGATCGGTCACCTCACCGGGCGCACCCTCACGGGACGGCTGACCCTGCCGGACGAGGTCGCGGCGGCGGTGCTGTGGCTGGCGTCGCCGGCCGGCGCGGGGGTGACGGCCGCGTCGATCCCGGTGGACGGCGGCGCGACCCTCTGACGGACGGGGGGGGGGGGGGGGGGGGGGGGGCGCGGCGGCCGGGGGGGGGGGGGGGGGGCGGGGGGGGGGGGGGGGGGGGGGGGGGGGGGGGGGGGGGGGGGGGGGGGCCCCGGGGGGGGGCGGGCGGGGGGGGGGGGCGCCCGGGGGCCCCGGGCCCCCACCACTGACGGCTACAGCTGTACGGGCAGCGCCTCCAGCCCGCGGACCAGCCGGGAGTGCCGCCAGGGCAACTGGTCGGCAGGTTCTGTCAGTCGCAGGCCGGGGAAGCGCTCCAGCAGTAGCTGCAGGACGGTTTCGACCTCGGCCTGGGCCAGCGGCGCGCCGAGGCATCGGTGGATGCCGTGACCGAAGGCCAGGTGCGACCGGGCGTCGGGCCGGTCGAGGTCGAGCCGGTCCGGGTCCGTGAAACGGGCCGGGTCGCGGTTGGCGGCCCCGGGGCTGACGAAGACCGGGCTGCCCGCCTGCACTTCCGCCTCACCGAGCCGGATGGCCTTCGGCGCCCACCGCCAGGTCGCGATGCTTACCGGGGAGTCGTAGCGCAGCAGCTCGTCGACTGCCGCAGGGATACGGCCGGGGTCGGCGCGCAGCAGAGCGAGCTGCTCGGGGTGCTGGAGCAGGGCCAGGACGCTGTTGCCGATCGCCGCGGTGGTCGTCTCGTGCCCGGCGACCAGGAGCAGCACTGCGAGAGATACCAGCTCCAGCTCGCTGAGCCGGTCCCCGTCCTCGTCGCGGACGGCGACCAGGGCGGACAGCAGGGCCTCGTCCGGAGCTGCCCGCTTGGCAGCAGCCAGGGCGGACATGTAGTCGGCCAGGGCGTGGGAGGCGGCGTCGATCCGCTCGTGGTCGCCGGTGGCGAGCAGATCCGACGACCAGCCGCGGACCCTGTCGCGGTCGGCGTCGGGGACGCCGAGGAGCTGGCAGATCACGGTGACCGGCAGCGGGACGGCCAGACCCTCCATCAGGTCCACCCGGTCGCCCGGTGACCAGCCGCCGATCAGCTCCTCCGCGAGGGCGCGCACCGCTGGACGCAACTGCTGGACGCGCGCCGGGGTAAAGGCTCTGGTGACCAGGCGGCGCAGCCGGGTGTGGTCGGGCGGGTCGCTGTTGAGCATGGTGCCGGCCAGCGCCGGATGCAGGGCGCGGCCGGAGGGACGGTCGGCGAAGAACGCACCGGCGTCCTTCGACAGCTGGGGATCGGCGAGCGCGGCCCTGGCCTGCTCGTAGCCGGTGACCACGGTCGCGGTGCCGGAGCTGCCGCCCATAGGCACCTGGGCGACGGGGCACCGTTGCCGCAGGGCGGCGTAGACGGGGTAGCGGTCGCGGTAGAAGGCGGGGTCGGAGAAGGGACTGGCCATGACTGCTCGCTCCTATGCCGCGTGCTGCACGGGGGGCTGGTGCGCTGCGGCGATGCGATGGACGATCTCGCTTCTGGTGTACTGCTCGGCCACCAACCGTAGCCAGACGGCCTCCTTCTCCAGATCCGCCTCGCGGGCGGAGCCATGGTCGGTCAGCGGCGCGGGGTCCGGCTGGGCACGGGCGCGCCAGCGGGCGGCCTGGATGGCGCCCGCGACGACGGCCGCCTCGATCATGGCGTCCGCCTCCGTGCCGGTGAGGCCGGTGGAGGCCACGGCTTCCTCGGCCGCCCGCTGGACTGCTCGGGAGCGGTGCTCCTCAAGGCTGAGGATGCCGTCGGCGATCTCGACGGTTCGGCGGTGCAGCACGAGGTCGGGCTCCGCGTCGCCGCCGACGGTGTTCAGCACGACGTCGGGGTTCACGGAGGTGATGTCCTGCCACAGCGGAGCCATGATCTCAGCGGTCTGCCGGTGCCAGGCGGTGAGCCTGCGCTTGGCCAGCGGCCACAGCATGGCGGGCACGGTGAGCCCGGCGGTGATCAGCACAACGCCGGTCAGTGGTGCCGTGAAGGAGAAAGCGCAGCGGTACGGCGTCACCATCGAGGTGCACCGCGGACCGCCGGGGAACAGGTCGACGTTCACGAGGCCGGCGGCGGAGTTGACGACCTTGTAGAGCGCGTAGACCAGGACGCAGAAGCAGCCGCCGGCGACGGCCTTGAGCCCGATCTTGTGGACACGCCAGTCGGTCTCGGTGCTGCGCCGCCAGGTCTGGGTGAGGGCGCCGTAAGTGGCGTACCCCAGGAAGGCGACGTAGGCGATGGTGTAGACGGTGAGCGTGGCAGGTGCCTGGCCCCAATGAGTGTTGGTGAAGGGGCTGCTCCATCGCCGGTCGGCGGGGGTGGCGAAGAACGCGATGCTCATCACCGCGGCGGTCAGGGCGAGCAGCCGCAGGCGGGGCCGCAGTCTGGCACGGGCCGACTCGGGGTCGAGGTTGAGAGCGAAGAGGAAGCCGACGACGGAGAGGCTCGCGCACAGCAACAGCACGTTGCTGATGAGCTTGGCGAGGTCACGCGTTACGAGGTCGGCAGCGTCCTGGACCGCGGGGTTGAACCCGGTGATCGCGATGGCCCAGGCGACGAGCAACACAGCGGTCGAGGCGGCATTGGAGGGCCTGGATGCCCCGTTGGGGCGGGGACGCATCCAGAAGGCCGCAGCCGCGAACAGCAGGGCGGGCAGGCCGCAGGTGATAGTGGGGATCACGGTGGCACTGTTCTCTAGTCTTAGGTGTACATGGCAGCCCACCGCTCGGAGGCGGCGGTGGGCCGGGGTGAGGGCGTCTTCCGCTCGCGGACCATCCGCGAGACGAGGAGTGAGCCGAGGTGCTCGGCTTCCTGCTCCTCGGGGGTGTTGTAGGAGGTGCGCGCCGAGACGCCGAGTGCGCCCTTCCAGTCGATCTCGGATGCGAGTTGGGCGTCCGTCTTGAAGTCGGCCCGGTTCACGGTGCCGGCGTGGTCGAACAGGATGTGACCCAGCTCGTGGGCGATGATCTGCAGGCGCAGCAGAGGTGGAGCGCTCTGCTCGTAGAAGATGACCTCTCGGCCGTTGTAGCGCTGGCGCAGGCCGCAGCCGTCACTGGCCTGCATAGCCCTGGGCTCGCACTCGATGCGCCGACCGACGCGCACGGAAACCGCCTCGATCAGTTCGGCTTCGGTGAAGCGGTGAGGCAGTTCCAGCTGGTGTAGAAGGTCCTCGCAAGCGGCGCGCAGCGATTCGGCATGCATGATCCCCTCCAGGAAATGATCATGAATTCATCGCCTCTGCGTGCACTTCGGATTGCGCGGCCCGGCGTCAACAGCAACGTATAGATATTAAGCATGCCGCATAAAGATCATTTCAGTGCACACCTAACTCAATGCTCACTCGCTGGGCGGTACGAGTCTGCGATGTCACGCAGTGTCGCGCTCCGGTCGTGCTCGACCTGCAGTGATTCCCGGTATCCATGGGGCCCCGGCTCGCGCAGTCCGAATGCTCGACTACTGAAAGCGACGGATCGAGGGTGCGTAAAAAGCCAAGAGTGTCATTCATCACCCCCTCGCCTCTGCTGGATTCCTTCGGGATTTCCCGAGAAATGGGAGGCGTTTCGCCAAGGCGGAGGGGTGCTTCCCCTGATCGATGAGCCCGGAATTCTCTGATGGGGAATCAGGAGTGCGTGCTGCTTAAATCTTCGCGCGTAGGGTTTTCTGGTGTGCTGAGGCTTGCTGGGAGCGGGTGAACTCAGGGCCCCGGCTCGCCAGGCTCCTCCACCGGGGGTAGTCCCTGCGAACTGCGCGCCATGTCGATTACCTCCCTGACGAAACGCAGACCCCGGGCGTCGAGCCCCTTGCTGCGCAGGGCGATCGACTGGACGCCGGCATCCTCCATGGCTCTCTGGAGGTCCCGGCCGGCGATCTCCCTGTCGGGGTCATCTGAGACCCAGTAGGTCGGGGGGACGTCGAAGAAGGCCGCGATCTTCACGAGTGTGTCGATCGTGGGGTTGGTCTTGCCTCCCCTGCGCATGCCCCGGAGCAGGGTGTCGCTGATGCCGGTACCGGCGGCGACCTCGCCAACGGTGTACGGCCCGCGGTTCTCGGGGTGACGCTCCTCGAAGAGGCGGTCGAGGCGTGCGGCGATCTGCGCAAGGCCCTTGTCCTTGTCCATCTGTCCGCCCATCGCCATACCCTCCGTGCCAGATCGTCCCACGGACGCACTTTAGTGCCCACCAGTGCCTGGATGCACGCCAGGGTCAGAACTTTAGTGCCGCGCTTGGGTGAACTCTGGTGTACTTTGATCTCGCCGAAGGGAACTAAAGTGCAGAATCCCTGGTGAGGGGCCTTGTTGCGCCCGCTCGTCCGGGGGCTGCGTTCGCTGGCGCGCCGGGTCGACCGGCGGGGCAGCGGCTTCGGCCGCCCTCGGCGGAGGGCCCGGAAGTTGGCGCTCCCGGACTCCTCCGCATGCGAGGACGTCGATCACGTCCGACGCCCGGCCTCCGCATCTCACAACGCGGCCGAGCATCAATCCAGGAGTCTCGCATGTCCTCCTCGATCCGTACAGCCGGGGCCGGTGACGGCCGCCTGGTCGCCGTCACCTCCGTGGCCTTCGCCGAGATCCTCGCCCGCCTTGCCCCGGGCACCGCGTCGGTGGTCCTGAACAGTGCCCCCGAGGGCGGCCTGCCGCGTACCGCCGAGGCGTACGACGCCCAAGGCCGCCCGGTCCCGCAGCCGCTGGCGATCCGCCAGGCCATCGCCCGGTGGATCGCCACCGCCTTCCCGCTGGACCGCGGATGCGCCCACCGCCTCGACCTGGCCACCGGGGAGCTGACCGCCCTGGCCGCTGCCGGTGGCCAGGACCTCCCGCTGGCGGCCTGAACCTCCACCTTCACCACGTCCGCCGGGCGGCAGAGCCCGCCGCACCGCGGACCGCGCAGAGCGCAGGCACCCGTGCCGGGACCGACCGTCCCGCCGCCGGACGCAGCCGCGCCCCTGATGCGCCTTCTCCTGCCCTGACACGTTCCGCGCTGACGGCACCGCCCGCCTTGGCGACCGGTGCCGCGCGCGCCAGGCGAAACCTTTCACCTCCATGCCTAGCTCTCTCCTGCCCTCGCGCGCCTCCGCCGAGAGGGCGCCGGGCGGCCCCGGCCTGCCCGTTCCCGACGCCGAGCAGTGGATCTCCACCACCGGCTCGCGCATCGCCCCCGACCCCTACACCTGGATGCAGGCTGTCCACTGGGCGCACGACCTCGGCGCCCGCACGCCGGTCCGCAGCCACGGCCCGCGCTTCGGCACGACCACCGTGCTGCTGGCTCAGCAGCTCGCCCAGCTCAACCCCTGCCGGCCCGGCGTCGACTTCCTCGCCCGGATGCTCAAGGTCTCCACGCGCACCGTGAAGTACCACATGGCGCTTCTGCGGAAGGGGGGTCTGCTGGCCTACCGCGTCAAGGGCACACGGGTGCGCCACGAGCGAGCCCGCGCAAGCGAGTTCGCCCGCACCATACCTTCCTGCTTCGACCAGGCCCTGGGCCTGCGCACGGCTCCCTCCGACACCTTCATCCGCGCCGTCGTCGGCGTCTCCGAGCACGGCCGCACCCAGCTGGCCCGGCTCGGAAAGAAGGCCGCACGCACCGTGCGCCGCAAGGCCCGCAGGACCAAGAAGCCCTCATTTTCTGCGAGTTCGGATTGCACCCCAATGGAGGGTGATTCCTGCACGGTCTCTCCTGCAGCACTTACCTCTTCTCCCTCTGAGGACGAGCCTCGAAACGGGGAATCCAGCAGCTCTCCGACGAGAAGAGGCAGAACCCGCAAGGCGCTGAATGCCGTTGGACGGCGCTACCAGCTCGGCCTGGAACTGGTGCGGCAGGTCCCGTGGCTGGCCGGCACACCGGTTGCGCGGGTCGCCTGGGCCGTGCGGCATCTCGCCGACGAGGGCTGGACGGCCCACGAGGTGATCGCCGTGCTCGCCCTGCGCGCCCCCTCCGACCGGATCCACCGGCCCAGCGGCTTCCTGACGGCCCGCCTGGTCGGCGCGGAGAAGCTGTTCGACACCCCGGCCAAGCGCGCCAACCTGGTCGCCTGGTGGCGTGACAGCCGCCAGGCCAGCCGGGAGCGTCACGCCGAGTGGAGCGGCTCGTGGTCCGCACCGCGCAGCAACGCGGTCGCCCGCCTGGTCCGCGAAGCCTTCGCCGTCTCCAAGCCCAAGCCGCAGCTCGTCGAGCTGCCGCAGGAGCCCACCGACGCTGAGCTGGCCGAGGTCCGCACCCTTGCCTGGCGCGAGTACCTCGCAGGCCAGCCCGTACTGGTCACCTCCGCCATCGCCATCGCAGGCCAGGACAGCGCCGAGCAGTTTTACGGCACCGACCTCGTCCAGCGTGTTGTGCGCCTCGCCAGAGCTTCCAGTCACCTCACCACCGGAGCCACTCGATGACCCCGCCCCACGAGCCGCGCGGCGTCCGCGCCCTGACCGACCGCAGAGGCAGGGCCGCACCCGCGCCGAGCACCAGCACCACCGGACCGGACCGCCGCCCGCCGAGACCGGTCAGAGCCCGGGAGAACGGCTCACCTGGTTACCAGCGAGCCCTCGCGCAGTTGCAAGCAGCCCGCGCCCTCGTCCCGGCCAGCCCGCTTGCCGCCCCGGCCATCGAAAGCAAGGTCCGCGCCCTGGCCAGAACAGCCCACGCGCCCGCCACCACCGCACGCCGCCCACGATCAGCCGCCTGCCGCAGCAGGCCCGCCTCGGAGACCACCGCACCGTGCCCGCCACTCAGCCCACCCCGATCCAGCTCGCCGCCCGCCGCCGCGACCACAGCTGGACCACCGATGCCGCCTGCGCCGGCACCCCGCACCCGGACCGGTTCCACCCCCTGCCCGACGAGAGCGAGGAGACTGCAGCCGCCAAGGCGACGTGTGCGGCCTGTCCTGTCAGCCAGCAATGCCTGGAAGAGGCTCTGGACCTGAACGACCGCTGGGGCATCCGCGGCGGTCTCTCCGAGGGCGAACGCCTCGTCCTCCACCGCCGCGCCTCCGTGTTCCGCTGGGAGGAGCAGCGCATCCGCGACGCGCTCGCCGGCCGATCTGTCCACCTCTCCCGGCCGGAGCGCACCTCCGTGGTCACCGTCGCTGCGATCCTTGAGCTGGACGTGAGCACCTGGGCGCCCGTCCTCGGCATCAGCCGCAAGTACGGCCTGGAACTGCTGCGCGAGGCCCGCTCCAACATCGCCACCCAGCCGCTGACGGTACGGCGCGAGCAGCGCATTGCCGCCTCCATGGCAGGAGTCCGGACGGTGGCAGCATGAGCGGCGACCAGCGGTCCCGCCCCGGGATGTCGTGGTGGGACAAAGCCACGATCGGCGCTATGGGCGGCGTTGGCGGCGTCCTGTCCTACGACGCCTTGCAGCAGATGGCCGTCGCCATGCACGTCCGGCCCGAACTGACCTACCTGTTCCCCGTCGCCATCGACGGGTTCATCGCCTACGGCACCAGGGCGCTGGTCGTGCTGAAGGAGGCGCCACTGAGGGCCCGCGTCTACACGTGGAGCGTCTTCGGTAGCGCCACGGCTACGAGCGTCTGGGCCAACTGGACCCACGCCGTGCGCCTCAACGACCTCACCTCGCCCGGCGAGGGCCTGCACCTGCCGGACTGGTCCGTCGGCGTGCTGAGCACCATCGCTCCGTTGGTGCTGGGCGGTGCCACCCACCTCTACATCGTCATGTCCCGTCACACCTCCGGCTCCGACACGGACCCCGCGGACAACCCGGAGACGCAGGGGCCGAGCACGACCAGCTGGTGGAGCAGGGGGGACGCGTCCGGCCTGGAGGACCCGACCAAGCCCGCCGTCCGCACACGGTGGTGGAACCGCAAGCGGACCGAAACCGCAGCCCTGGAGAGCGCGGCGTCCGCGACCGCGGACGAGCAGTCCGACCTGACCGCCGTCCCCTCGCCGTCCCCGGTGTCGCTGACCAAGGCTCCCAAGGAACCGGCCGCACTTCCGCCGGGACCGGCCGCCGCCTCGGGGGCACAACCGCAAACCGTCCCCGTCCCCGAGTCCGCCTCCGCCTCCGCCAACGGGACCGTCCCCGAGTCCGCCTCCGCCTCCGCCAACGGGACCGTCCCCGCTCCCGCGACCTCCGCCGCCGTCCCCGACCCGGTCCCCGGCACCGGGACGGTCCCCGGCACCGGGACGGTCCCCGGCACCGGGACGGTCCCCGAGAACGGAACGGCCGCCGCCCCCGGGACCGCACCGGTGGGACCGGAGCTGAAGCCGGGGACCGTCCCGGGCACCCCGGCATCGCCGGGACCGACGAGCAGCCCCTCCGGTTCCGTCCCCGCCGAATCCGTCCCACTGGTGGTACACGCCGCGCCCCCAACGGTCCCCGCTCCGGCGGCCCCGCCAGCCGAACACGGTCCCCGGCACGACGGCGGACCGGTCCCCAACAGCAGCGCAGCGTCCCAGCCGGGCGGCGAGGCCGCCACCGTGACCGCGCCCCACCGCACCACGGCCCTCGCGGTGATCTCCCCGTCCCCGGTCCCGGCCGTCCCCGCTGCGGCGGACGCCACAGTCGCTCGTCCCCACGGCCCCGGGACCGTTCCGGCACCGTCGACCGTGCTGAAGGCCGTCCCGACACCGGGGACCGCGATCACCGGGACCGGTCCCGAGCCCCGACCGCTCCCGGTCCCCGCGCAGGAGTCCGGTCCCCGCACCGGGACCGTGGAGACCACCCGCACACCGACCGTCCCCACCGGGGACCAGCCGAGGCCGGGACCGGGGACCGTCCCGAGGACCAGCACCACACCCAATACCGTCCCCGCAGCTCCGTCCCCGGTCCCGGGTACTGAGCGGGGAGTGACCCGCGAAGCCCGGAAGCGGGAGCTGAGCGAGGACGAGCTGGAGGCACTGCTGCCCATCGGGCGCACCGTCGCCGCCACCGCCGAGGGACGGCTGACCCGCGAGGCGCTGCGCGCCGGCCTGCGGGCCCAGAACGTGCCGATCAACAACACCGCGCTCGGCCAGCTCCTGCGGGAGCTGAAGGACATCGAGGGCAAACCTCCGCCCGCCCGACGCTGACCCTCCCGAAACCCGCCGAATACGCCACCACGCCACCCGAGGAACCGACTTGACCGCCAAGAGCAACACCGACGAACACCTCGCCATCGGGCTGATGACCCTGCTGAGCGACAAGAAGCTCCTGCACAGCGCCGAAGGGGCGAACGACGGCAGCTGGATCGTTCGCCGGACCCGCAGCGGCCCGCAGTTCGTCCTGGAGACGCCGACGGACGCGATCGAGTACGCCGTCGAGGTGCTCATCGACTACCAGCTGGAAGCCGCCTCGCGCTGAAGTCGGTTGCCGTGTAAGTGAATTGACACCCGCACTGTCCGGGACGGGGACTGGCACCACGGCGCAGCAAGCTATCGCCTGGGGCAGCCCTACGGGCCGCCCCAGGCGCTTGCCCTCGCCCCGAGGGGGCGAGGGACCTGGGTGGAGTCGAGCGAGGGCGCTCGACTCCACCCAGGATCCGGAGCGAGGGCGCTCCGGGAACCGAGGGAAGGAGAAACCACGACTACGCCACAACTCGCAGCAGCAGAAGACGAGTTGACGCCCAAGCGCCGCCCGCGCCGCCGCCACCGCGACGCCCAGCAGCGCCCCCACCGCATCGTCACCCGCTTCAACGCCGCCGAGCGCGACGAGATCGTCGCCGCCGCCGAGCAGCGCGAACAGACCGTGTCCCGCTTCGTCGCCACCAGCACGCTCGCCGCCGCCCGCGGCCACAACAGCGCCCGCGACCCGCAAGACCGCCTCGACCGAACCGTCGACGCCCTCGCCGCAGCCCGAGCCCACCTCGCCCGCGTCGGCAACAACTTGAACCAGATCGCGTTCGCCTTCAACGCCGGCGGCCAGGTCCGGCCTGCCGAGCTCGACGCCACCCTCGGCGCGGTCCGCGCCGCCGTCGCCACGGTCGACCGCACCGCCACCCAGCTCGTCACCGGGGCCGCCGGTGGTCCCTGACATCAGCCGCGGATCCAAGACGTACGGACTGCTCGCCTACCTCTTCGGTCCCGGCAAGCACGACGAACACGTTGACCCGCACATCGTCGCGAGCTGGGACGGGTTCGCGCCGGACCCGGGCCGCGACCCGAACGCCTCGCTCTCCCAGCTTGAGGCCGCGCTCGACCTGCGGGTCAACCAGCTCGGCGAGCGTCGGCCGAAGCGGCACGTGTGGCACTGTCCCGTGAGCGCGGACCCCGGCGACCGGCTCCTGACCGATGAGGAGTGGGCCGAGGTCGCCCGCCGTGTGGTCGCCGCAGCTGGCATCGCGACCGAAGGCGATCCGGACGGCTGCCGCTGGATCGCGGTCCGCCACGACCCCCGGCACATCCACATCATGGCCACCATCGTGCGCGGCGACTTGCGCCAAGCCCGCCTGAACGGCGACGCGGCGCGGGCCCAGGCCGAATGCCGCCAGATCGAGAAGGACTTCGGCCTCAAGGAGCTGAACCAGGGCGACGGGACCGCCGCCAAGCGGCCCACCAGCGCGGAGGGCCACAAGGCGGAGCGGCTCGGCCGAGGCGAACCCGTTCGTCTCCAGCTGCGTGACGCCGTCCGCCGGGCGGTCGCGGGCGCCGCCGACGAGCATGAGTTCCTCGACCGGCTCAAGACTGCCGGCCTCCTGGTCAGCCTCAAGACCGGGCCGTCCGGTGACGTGCTCGGATACTCCGTCGCGCACCCGGACGACCGCAACGCCGAGGGGCAGCCGGTGTTCTTTGGCGGCTCCCGACTTGCCCCCGACCTGTCCCTTCCCCGCATCCGCAAGCGCCTGGGCGCCGGGCCGGTCGATGCTGTCGATGCCGTGCAGCCCGCTAGCACGGCGACGGGGCAGGCCCGCGTGCCCGGCTCCCGGGCCGCCCAGGCCCGACGCGGCGCCGCCGACGCGGTCGAAGCCGCTGCCCGCACCATCGACGAAGGCGACGACGGCCAAGTCGCCGCTCAGCTCCTTGGAGCGATCGAGGTGATGGACGCGATCGCGATCCGCGCACCAGCCGACACCAGGGCCCAGCTTCTCGCCGCTGCACGGGCCTTCGAGCGCGCCTCGCGCAGCCACATCCGTGCCGAGCGCGCCGACAACCGTGCCTTGCGGTACGCCGCCCGGCAGATGCTCTCCGGCGGCTACGCCACCAACCGCGGCGAGGATGGCGGTGCGACCGCGCTACTGCTGTCCACCCTGGTGCTGCTGGCCGTCGCAGCCGCCCGCTGGCACTCAGGGCGCGGCCACGCCCAGCAGGCCGCCGCCGCCACAGCGGCGGCCCGCGAGCTGCGCGCGGCGTACCGGACGGTCGCCGCCAGGCCGATGGCCGCAATGGCTCAGAACGGGCGGACGCTGCCCCCGCCGGTCCGCGAGCGCCAAGCCGAGATCATCCGCACTCGCCTGACTGAGACCGAGGGAGTCTCCCAGGAGAAGGAGGGGTGGGACGCGCTAGCCGCGACCCTCGCCGAGGCCGAAGCCGCCGGACACGACCCGGCTGCCCTCCTGGAGGAGGCCAAGTCCTGGCGAGAGCTGGACAGTGCCGACTCGGTCACCGCCGTGATGGTGTGGCGGGTTCGGCGGATCGCAGAGTTGTCGGCCGCCCCCGAGCCCGCCGCCGCAAAGCGCGGCAGCAGCCCTCGGGCCGGGCAGGCTGCCGCAGCCGCCCCCGAACCGCAGCGACGCCCGAGGCGCTGACTACCCCGATACGCCGCCGAACTTGGCCCCACTCGGGGCAGCTTGCGGCGAATCCGTTCAAAACGGATACTCTCTGTATCGGCTTCGGGTGACCCCGCCGCTGATCCTGCGCGCCTGCCGAGCCGCATTCCCCGGGGTCCAGCGGCTGGTCTTCGAGGGACGCTGTGTTGGCGCGGGCTTCAAGGGAGCACCGCTGGGGTCGGCTACCACCGGAGATCATGCGTTCCGCCGGACGTAGTACGCAACCCGTAGGTTGACGGCATGGCTGACATGCGAGATCTGTGGTGGTCGGCGGGCCGGATGGCCTTCCAGGTGTCGGGGAGCAACACCGACTGGCGGAACACCCGTTGGTCCGAATCGCTGCGCCGCTCGGCGACGCTGCTGGAGCCGGTGTGGCCCAAGGACTATTCCGGCGGGCCTTTCACCTTTGCGCTCCCCACGATCGCGCTGCTCCTGTACGCGGGCCCGCTCGACAATGAGCCCGAGCTCGTGCCGGTGAAGGACATCGTGGGCGCGCTTACCCCGCGCCGAGCCGATGAGGACGCGCCGTCGCTCGAGGACACCATTCGAGTGGGTCTGGTCGACCGCCAACACGACCTGGGCGACGAATCGAAGTTGTCGGGCCTGGTTCGCTCGCTGACCGTCTACTACGAACCGGTGACGCATACCGCGAGCGGTATGGATCTTCCGGCCTTCGAGCAAACGCCCGGCGGCTCTCTGCTGGACGCGGGAGCGCGGTGGGCGCACCACCGTTTCACGCACTACTACCTTCAGAGCAGCGTGGCCTGGCCCTCCGGCGGACTCAGGTGAGGCGGCTCACCTTGAAGGTGGTGCTGACGGCGCCGTGATCGGATAGCTCCTTGTCGATCGGCTTCAGGTACACCTGGTAGTCGACGAGCGCTGGCGCGAGGGCGGGGCTCATCAGGATGACGGGGCACGTCCCCCTCCCTGAACGCGGCGGTCGGGGTCGTTCCCTGCCCGGATGGGTGGCTCGCGTCCAGGAACCTCCGGCGCGTCCCGATCAGAGACCTCTCCCTCACGGGGCAGCAGGAGTTGGCCGTTCTGGGCGTGTGCCGGAAGCCGCGTCCAGTCAGGCTCCGGGTAGCCGAGGCCGAGGCGATGTCGCCGAGCACGAGCGACCGGCGGCCGGGGCTGTGCCGTTACCGCCGTCCGCGAGATGCTGAGGTCCGAGGAGGACATCGCCCGGCTGGCTCCAGCGCCACCGATGGCGGCTGGAGTACTGGCGGTCTTCGCTGCTCCGGCGAGCGCGTAGCGGGACATGCCAGGGCCGGTGGCAGCACCGCCAGCCGCCTCGTCGGCGCTGGCCTCAATTTGCCCATGTTGGGCTGAAGCAGGGGCACTCGCCGGTGTGCTGCGAGATACTCCAACTCCCCTGGTCGCAGGCGAGTTCTGCGCGTTCAGGCCCACTTGCCTAATCGGAAGGATGCGGAGACTTCGTGGCATTTCAGCGTCGGAGCGGCAGCGGCCCAGTCAGCCAAGCTGATGACCCCGAGCAGCTGTATCGGCTGCTGGCCAGGTCAAACAACGGACCGGACTCAGTCTGGGGCCACCAGTCGAAGGTCCTGGAGAGGTGGCACGCCGAGCACTACTCCGAAGCTGATGTGGCAATCGAGCTTCCAACAGGCGCGGGGAAGACGCTGGTCGGAGGGTTGATCGGTGAGTTCCTCCGGCGTACGGAGGGAAGCCGGGTTGCCTACCTTTGCCCCACCAACCAGCTTGCCCGACAGACAGCCAGCAGGCTCGCTGACTACGGGATCCCGCAGGTTCTGCTCACCGGCAGGGTTCCGACTTGGAATCAGGCCGACCGGGCCCAGTTTGACTCCGGGAGTGCTGTCGCGGTCAGCGTCTACAGCCACATCTTCAACTCCAACCCAGCGCTGGAGGGTGCAGACCTCCTGGTCCTGGACGACGCCCACGCCGCGGAGGGCTACGTTGCCGGGCCGTGGAGCCTGGAGATCTCCCGGGCGCATCACGAGAGCGCTTACAAAGACGTGCTGTCGACACTCTCGTCGGCGCTGGACCCCTTGGTCTACAAGCGGCTGGTTACCCCTACTCCGGACAGCCAGTACCTGTCCAGTGTCTACCTTGCTTCACCGCTCGGCGTTGCCGCCCAGTCCGCCGAACTCGAAACGGCGTTGAGCAACGCTGTCGCCATGGGAAAGGCGAGCAAGGAAGCAGCCCATGCGTGGCGGTTCATCGAGGGCAGGGCGGCTAGGTGCATGGTCTATATCTCGTACAACCACGTCCTGATCCGACCGTTGATTTCGCCCACCTTCCAGCACCCCGCGTTTAGCGAACCCAGGCGAAGGCTTTACATGAGCGCGACTCTGGGCGCCGGCGGTGAACTGGAGCGCAGCTTCGGCAGGCGGAAGATCAAGCGGATCCCCGTCCCGGCAGGGTGGGACAAAGAAGGTACTGGCCGTCGGTTCTTCGCCTTTCCCGAATTGGCCGAAGACCTCGCCTCAGACAACCAGAAGCTTGCCCCCTTTGTCGCTGGCATCATCGGCAAGGCAGGCCGCGCCGTCGTCTTGACGCCGGACAGTCGTACCGCCGAAACCTTCCGGGAACGCTTCCTCCCGGATGGCTACCCCACCCTCAATGCCAAAGAGGTCGAGGACGATCTCACTCGGTTCACCTCCCAACCGGCTGCCGCCCTCGTGCTGAACAATCGCTACGACGGAATTGACCTCCCCGATGATCAATGCCGCCTGGTGGTCCTGGTCGGGTTGCCCGCGAAGGGAGATCTCCAAGAGCGTTTTCTCCATGGCTCGTTGGGTGCTGTGGAAGTCCTTCAAGAACGAATGCGAGCCCGGATTCAGCAGGGCAGCGGTCGAGCGACGCGGAACCTTCGTGACCACGCTGCGGTGCTGGTATTGGGGAGGGATCTGACCTCGTACCTGACACGCCGTGAGACTCAGGCGGCCATGCACCCCGAGATCCATGCAGAAATCGAATTCGGTGTCGACACCAGTCTGGGCTTCTCCTCGGCCGCGATGCTGGAGAATCTCGGCGTTTTCACCGAGCACGCGGAAGCGTGGGCAGCCGTGGACGACGACATCGTCGCCGCTCGCGAAACATACAGTCGCGCCGAAGCTCCCGGCGTAGCTGACCTGCAGCGGGCAGTGCGACACGAGATCGTTGCGGCCGAAGCCATTTGGTCCGGCGATCAGGACTTCGCACTCGATGCCATCAGGAGCGTCCTGGACAAGCTCCGCGGCGACCGCACGCCGAAGCGATACGGGGCACTATGGAGCTACCTGGGGTTCAGCATCGCCCGCCAGCTCGCGGACAAGACCGGCAATTCGAGCTTCCGGGAAACTGCGGACATCTATTATCGGGAGACCTGGAAGAATAGCCAGGGCACTACCTGGCTTTCACACCTTGCGGCCCCCGCCGAGCGCGACGCCGCGCCTCAGCCACCCGAACTCGCCCTCACCGACGAAGTCGCCATGCGCAATATCCTTGCAGCCACGGATCTAGCTCGTGTCGAAGCCTTCGAGGACGTCCTCAGCGCGCGCGCTGGGTTGGAAGGCACCGAATACACGGCGTACGAAGCAGGACTTGTTCACCTCGGCAGACTCGCCGGCGCGCAGCCCAGCTACGGTAACGAAGGCGACGAAGGCGACGCTCTCCCGGATGCTGTGTGGATCTTCAACGAGGCCCAGTGGGTTGTATGGGAGGCGAAGAGCCAGGCGAAGGACACCGGGCAGATTGGTGCCGACCAGGTCCGGCAAACCGGTGCGCACTTGCGAACAGCGGAGAAAGATCAAGAGAGGGCCGCGCCAGGTGACTCGGTGTGTCTACTCGCATCGCCCAAGAACAAGGTGCATTCCAGTGCCCTCGCGGTCGCCGAGGATAACGTGTACTGGGTTCGCCCGCCCGAAGTCCTTGACCTGTTTGACCGCCTAATCCGTGCTTGGCAGACGGCCCGCGCACGAGGACTGGCGACGCTCTCAGTTCCCGAGCTGGCATCCATTTTCAAGGCCGAGGAGGCCCTACCTTCCCAGTGGCTGCCTGCGCTGAGAATTCGCCCGCTTTGGAAGGACCCCGCGTCGTGAAGCCATTCGTGTTCCAGCATGCACAGGATCTGTGGCCCGAGGGCGAGAGCTTGCTCCACGTCTACATCTGCCCTCGGGAGCAAGACCGTGAACTGACCGCGCTCGTCACACGCGCGCACGACACGCTGAAGGACTTCCCGATCACACCGGTTGCGCTGCCCTGGCTTCACATCACGGTCCTTATCAATAGGTCCCGCGAAGAATCCCAGGTGAGACGCCTCACATGGTCTCCGGCATGTTAGGGACGACGTAGATGCTGCATCATGAAGCGCTGGGAACTGACGGACCGGAAGTCATCGGTTCGGCGCGGACGACCGCGGACGTGTCCGTGAAGGAGAAGCTGGTGACGCCGCCCGTTCCCGAGTACCTCTCACCCCTGCGGTGGCGGTGGATTCTGCTGACCACCCGCCGTCAGGAGGTGCGGTTCCTCTACTGGCCGCCGCGGCGTCCGGCCGGGCACCGCCGGATCCGTATGTTCGACCGCGAGGGGTACGACATCGGGATACTGGTGTGGATGGTGTGCGACGCCTGCCGCGTCGGGAGCATCGACAAGATCTCCATCACGATCGAGCACCAGCGCCAGGGGATCGGCCGCCGGCTGATCCGCCGGGCACTCGCCGACGGCCCCGGCTACACCTGGCAGACCACTGGCCAGTCCCCGGAGGCGAAGCACTTCTTCCCCGCATTGGAGAAGGAGATGGGTACCGGTTTCCCCCAGTACGGCGGGGTGTGCGAGCATCTCGCCTCGCCGCCCGGCTACCGGCCGCCCCCGCCGGGCCGCCGTCCCCGGCCGGTGCTGGAGCGCGGTATCTGACACCACCCCTTGATGGCGGATCCCCGGTGTGCGTGTTGTGGGGGTGGCGCCGTTGCCCGCTGGCGCGCGCGGTCTGGCGGATTTAGCCCGCCTTGGGGGCGAATTCCCACGGCCACGCGGTGTTCGTCAGGCGGCGACGACACAGATACGTACCGCGAACTCCCGCAGGCCGGGCAGGCTTCCAGGGGTGCAGTCGCGTGACTTGGCCACGTGAAGTTGAGACCGTGGACCGCGCTCAGCTGGCCCTCCGGGAAAATATCCCGGATCGCGTAAGAAGCAGTCACTCCAGTCCCTATAAGGGGGTGAAGGCCACTCATACATCCGTCCTACCAACCGCTGAGGTACCACCGAGATGACGCGCTTGTCCGAGTACGTGATTGACGCGGTCAACCTGATCCCCGTCGCGTACACCCTCTGGAACCTCCCCGGCGTCACGCTGCTTCGGACCCGTCTGCACCGCCAGCTCCCGCCCGCAGAACTCTCCGAGCCGCCGCTCTCGTTCTCGTCTACGCCCTCCGTCACTAGCGTGGCGGCGGAGCTTCTCCGGGATCTGCCGCCGGGGGCCGTCGCACACTACGAGGGACCGGACGGCAGCAAGGTGACGGTCTGGTGGATAACGGCTCCGCCCGCGGACGACTGCGGGCCGGAGGGTTACGCCCTGTGGTGAGCGAAGCTGCGCACGGGGCCCAAGAGGCCACACCGCCGAGCACTGTGACAGCGGTCGCGGACGCTCTTGGCTTCCTGGGTCCGGACGGGCGCGTCGCATACGAGGCGTGCTTGCAGAAGGTCGCCGGGGCCCTCGGGTCGCTCCCTTTCCACATCAGCGATGATGAGCGTCGCGAGATCGCCGGTTTCGCGATTTCCGAGGGCCTTCGTAGCGGTCTGGTTGATCCCTCACGGCAGCCTATCGCCTACTTCAAGAAGACAGCGCAAAGATTGGCCATAGAGCACCACAAGAAGAAGTCGAAAGAAATTCTCGTCGGGGATTATCCGGACGAGTGTCTTTCCGTGGCGAGTTCCGAGAAAGAGCCGCAGGACAGCCCCGGCCGGCACCAGGAGGACGCCGAGCTATGGGAGGCCCTCGATGAGGCCATCAATCGCCTTACCCGACCGCGGGAACGCGACATCTTGCGGCGGCAGAGCATCGGTCAGGACGACGACACGATCGCGGAGGAGACCGGCAGAACGAAAAATGCGATCTACCAGGGCCGCAACCACGGAGTGGAGTCCGTGCAGGCCCAGTTGAGGCATTACATCCGTCCTGAACGCATGGAGCCTCGGCGGACCTCGGGTGGTGAGCAGTGACAGACGACGCAATGCGGGGCTGGAGGACAGACGGGCCGAGCGGAGGAAACAGTGTGAACGAGTCTGAAATCTACGGCGAGTTGCTCGCGCTGCTGGCAGGGCCGGCAGACTACTGGGACCGGCCTGCTGGCGACTGGCCGGCGCAAAGCAGTGGCATCGAGGACTTCACGTATGACGAAAGAGTGGCTCGGCAAGATGCTAATGCCGCCTATCTGCTGGGGACCAAGGCACTGCGCGGTAACGACCTGCAGAGTGCGGGGGCATGGTTCGAGGTTGCCTGCGATCAGCAGCACCCCGGTGCTGCCTTCAGGGCCGTATTGACTCACCTGCTGCCCTTGGTCTGCGCCGAGAGTATCGTCCACGGTCAGGCCGGGGTCAGCCAAAGCGGCCCCGACCTGGCCCTGCTGACGGTTCCGACGGGGAGCAGCAAAACCCGTACGCTTATGCATCCGGTGGTCGGCGGAAAGGGGCGTGTGCTCTTTCTCTTGACCGCAGCAGCCAAGTGGGGACACGGCGACGCCCAGCACTTGGTCGGCCGTCTGCAAAATAGTGCTGGAGAGTCCGTCGCCGACCTCGCGTGGCCGGCAGGAGAGCTGCCGCCTGTCGTTGACGACAACCTTGCCGGTACGGTGCTGGTGGCGGACCGCTTGCCGTATGAGCCGGAGGACCTTGAGTTCTATCCCGCAACGAGGGCATTGCTTGAGCAGTGCTTCGGTGACCACCGCCACGCATCGCAGCCGCTCACGCTCCATGGAGGGCAGCGAGACGTGGTCGAGCATCATGCGATCGCTTCGCCCCACACGTTGCGCGACGCCGACAGTGGGCAAGGGCCGCATTTTTCTGGGGGGTTGCCCTGGGCAGAGCGTTGGCATTCCCGCTGGCGTTCGCTGGCTGGGAAAGACCAAGGCCGTGGCAGTTTCCGTCAGCCAGGTTCGTATACGGGATGGCTGGCACCACGTCTCTTCGACAACGCTTGGGCGGAGCTGTTCTTGCCTGATGTCCCTTTCCGGCTCTGGGCCCGCTCGTGCTGCCAAGAAGCGGACACACCATGGGCTGAGGCAATTGGCCACGGTCAATGCCCGCGCTGTGCCGATGAGTTGACGCCCTTCACCGGTGTTTTGTTCGGGGTACTTGGGACAGACCGGCAACCGCCGTTGTCTGACCTCCCACGAACCGTTCAGAAGCTGCGTCATTTGCGCAGAGCGCGAGAGATGCTGCAGCGCTCTGAGTGGTTCCAGGTGGGTTCTCACTGTTCGTTCTTCTGGGATGCTCCACAGTTCTTCTCCGTAGAGGCACCCATGACAGTGGGCACACAAGGTATGCGTTCACGTCCTGGGAGTATCAGAAGCAGCACACGGCCACCGCGCACTGCCCATGAGTACCTGTACGGCAGCATCGAGTCATCTCCGTCTACCGGAGCCGGAGGCTTTGCGGCTCGGGGCGGTCAGTGGCAAGAACTGTGTCAGGATCCGCAGCAACACGAGGCAGCAGAAAGGGCGCTCGTCCTGGCTACAGCAATATTGGACGGCGTCGATATCTGGCATGTGGAGCAGGCCGCTACATCCCTGGTCGTGAGTGTCAAGGAATTGGCCACAGGATTCGATCCGCCTCGCCCTAGCCGTCTTCACGTGGTCCGCGACACGGCTCATCGGCTCTACCTCTTCGCCGACCCACTCGGTAGCCCAGGCGATCAGGAGGAGCCGCAGCTCATTGTTCCCTCAGTCGTCACCAGCCCACGAGACAGCGCCGGGGAGACAGCTCAACCCATAACCATGGCATCCGCGCCTGGCACTGACCGGTCAGATCCGAAAGTGCTGAGCCGTCCGGATCAACTCCAGGTGTACGCGTTGGACGCTTAGGTGTGGAGCGGTCCGGCATCGTCCCTGTCCCGCTGAACGGGATGGCCAGGACGACGGTCGACGAGGCCGACGGCGAGACCTACCTCGGAGTCCGCGTCGTGAACAGGGGTCTGGTTCCCGTGGCGGTGACAGCCACGGGGATCGAGATGGACCTGGGGGCCGGGGAGGAAGTGGGAGCGCGGCTTGCGCCGGTAGAGCTCGGCGACGACGAGCAGATGCGGCAGCAGGCCGTTGTCGCTGGCCCGGTCGGTGAAGCTGTCGAGCCGGTAGTGCACGGCGGTCGGCGTGCCGCCGGACTGGTAGGCGGACACGGCGCCGCACCCGGGGCACTGCGGGGAACCGCTGGTCTGGCCGAGCGGCACGAACGACCGACTGGTGCACGAGGGGCAGAGGCTCTCCAGCCCGCGTTCGGCCCAGCCCAACGCGCACAGCCGCTCCAGCGCCGCCGCCCGGTCCTCCGCCCTGACGTTCGGCAGTTTGTCGGCGGGCAGATAGCGGCGCTCGGACCGGCCGCCCCACGTGGCGGCCAGCTCGGCGAGGTCGGCGTCCGGATCGCCGTCCGCCCGAAGGTCCCGCAGCCGCTTAAACAGTTCCTTGGACCGCGGCGTGGTCAAGGCGATGGCCGCCTCGTAGACACCGGGTTCGAGGAGCACGGTGCTGTCGGCGCGCTTGGCCAGGGCGGTGCCCAGCCGTCCCGCGGAGGACAGCTGGTGCTCAGTGGCGACATCGTCCAGAAGCTGCCGCGTGGCCTGCGGCAGCAGGGGGAACGTCAGCTGAACGGCGAGCTGATGGGGCATCGGCAGGAACGCGAGCTGCAGCTTGCCGTCCCGCCACTGGGCATCGGGGTGGACGAGCCGGGCGATGGACGGGCGGGCAGGGAGACCGAGCAGGGGCTCGCCCCAGAACCTCACGAGGGCGCCAGCTTGCCCATTGAACCGGACGGGCTGGGTGAAGCGCAGGGTGCTCGGTCCGTCGGCGAAGATCTGGACGTCGAAGGACGTCGGCACGCCGTAGTGGCGTTCGAGGGTCACCCAGGCCGTGGGGTCCAGGTCCGTCCGGAAGGTAAACGGGGCGGTCCGGGCCGGGGGCACGGGGAAGCGTGCTCCTGCCCGCGGCTCCTCCTCGGTGGGCTCCAGGCCGAGCACCGAAGCGAGTTCCAGTAGCTGCTCGGGCGACGCCGAGCGGCTGACGAGAGCCACGTCGGGCGAGAACTGGCCGGGGCGAGAGCCGAGCAGATGAGCCACCTGCTTCGGGAAGCCGATCCAGTGTTTGACCGCGTCGGCGCCCGGCAGCAGCAGCATCGGCATGTCGATCGTGTTGACCGGCCGCAGCGCCCTGGTGTTCCAGAAGTCGAGGCTGTCGGCGAAACCCTCGCCCTCGACGACCCACAGAACCATCGAGGTGTGCCCCGGGGTAGTGCTCTGGTACTCACCGAACTGCGCGACCGTGCCCTGGATCCGGGTGTCTTCCCGCAGCTGGTACCAGCCGAACTCGTCCTCCTGCTCGCCCACCCGCGCGTGCTCGCGAAGACCCGGCTCCACGCAACCGGCCACAGCCAGCTGCCACAGCGGCCCGGTCGGGCTCGCTGCGATCGGCGGATACGCCGGGTCCGTGAACTCCCTGACCTTGTCCGGGGAACAGCTGAACACCGCGCCGTACTTCTGCCTGTCCGCAAGCGCGATGACGGGCAGCCCCAGGCCCACCGCGATCTCCTCGGCGGCCAGGGGGTCGGCGTCGATGTTGACGAGCGCCTCGACCTTGGCGACACGGACTGTCTGCTCGTGCAGCTGGGACAGACCCGAAGCCAGGGCTTCGACGATGGGCTCGGTCATACCGCCCCACCGGCCGCTGGCCTGCGTTACTGCCGCTCGGAACCCGGCCTCGCTTCCGCTCGCGATCAGGTACGCCGCCCGGGAGGGGGGGACGGCTGCCTCCATGCCGGCCTGCCCGAGATATCTCCTCGAATCCACGGCGCAAAGCCTCTCATCGCGATTGCCGAGCGCGGAACGAATTGCTCCAGAAACGGCAGGCTCCGGTCCGTCGAAGGAGGCGTTAGCACAAGATCGGCCGGATGTGTCCGGCCGCGCTGCACGGAATCTGGTGATCCGCCCGCCGACGGACGCGATCAACGCCGCGTCGGGGTGCGCCCCCCGTCCCACGCAGCAGAGGAGAGTGACCGTGGAGTCCGAGCCCCAGGTGACGGTCCTGTTCACCGAGAAGCCCCACGAGGTGAACGCCTACGTGTACGGGCCGTTCACGCCGAGGCCCCTCGACGCGGAGCGGATCAGTCTCCGGTACCCGCACATCACCGGCCCGCTCGAACACCGCGGGCTGGAGTGCGTCGAGGACTTCGGACTGAGCGACTACGTCGTCCATGCCCTGCTGCCCGACGGCGGGCACCTGACCATCGCACCGCCGCAGGAGACCGACGACGCCCACCACGCCATCCCCGGCTTCCCCGACAGCTGGCACGTCACCCGGAACCACCCGGAGGACGGCGACCAGTTCGAGGTGATCTACAACAGTGAGCCCGGCGGCCCGCATGAACACAACCGGGGCAGCGTCCCAGCGATGCTCGCGGTCGTGTACCAGCGCCTGGAACAGCTGGGCGTCCCCGGCCGCGAAGAACTGCTGGCCACCCAGGCGCGTGCCGAGCAGCTGCTGCGCGAGGCGGGTTTCGTGGACCGCTCCACCACCACGGACATCCGGTTCCAACTGCCCCCCGACGGGACTGGGCTCGCCGCGCGAAGCGCCGCGGTCACCCGCGCCGTCCGGTCCTTCCAGAGCGAGGGCATCGGCTACGCCTGTCCCGCCGACCTCCTCGGCGCGGTCGTCCAGGCTGCGCCCCCAGCGATGCCCTCGTCGAGCCGCGACTCGGCCGCCCGCGCCACCTCGGCGGCCTTGCCCCCCGTCGCGCTGGAGCCGCCCGCACCCCGCGAGTGGACCAGTGGCCAGCTCCACCAACCGGTCGCACGCCAGCGCTAGCGGACACCGGATGCACCGCACCGCCACCGTGCCCGTACCGCCGCAAGGGGATGCCGGGCCGCGCCCACACCCGATCAGAAAGGAGCGTGAGCATGCTCGTCGTGCTCTCCGCCCTCCGTTCCCGCCTTGAGGACCTGCTCACCGAGCGCGGGCAGCAGATCCTCGTCGTCGTATCGCCCGCCGCCCAGAGCGACCGCGAGGCCCGCGGTGTCCCTTACCCGATGCTGTCCGTCGCCGCGTGGGACGACCGGCGTCAGCTGTCCGCCCTCGCCGACGAACTGGCCGCGCTGCCCGTCGAGTCGGTGGTCACCACCGACGAACCTTGCTTGCGGGCCGCCGCATTCCTGCGCGAACGGCTCGGCCTGCCCGGCCAGTCCAGGGAGTCCGCAACAGCCGGAACGGACAAGCACATCCAGAAGGACGTGCTCACCGCCGCCGGCGTCCCCGTCGCTGGGCACGTCCCGCTGGACAGCGTCGCCGACATCGAGAGCGCTGCCGAGCTGCTCGGCTGGCCGGTCGTCGTGAAGCCCCGCAGGGGATTCGCCGCGATCGGCACCCTCCTCGTCCGCGACCAGGCCCACCTCGACCGCTTGCGTGCCAGCGGCGCCTTCGGCCCCCAGGCCCTGCCCGCCAGCCTTCACGCCTCCGGCATCCACAGGGGACTGGACCACGCCAGCGGCGGCCTGATGGCCGAGGAGGGAATCGACGTCCTCGCCGAGTTCCACTGCGAGATCCTGCGCCACCAAGGCCGCGAGGTCTACGCCGTACCGGGCCGGTATCCCGGGCCGCTGCTGGGCACCGCCGTCCTGGGCTCCGTGCTGCTGGGCCGGGACGACGACCACACGCAGCAGGTCATCGACCTGGCCCGCGACGCCGCCGACGCCCTCCAGCTGGTCACCGGCTTCGCCCACGTCGAGATCCTGCTCGCACGCTCCGGCGACCTGCTGGTCGGGGAGATCGGCCTGCGCCCCGGCGGCGCAATGCTGCCCCACCTGCTCAGGCTCCAGCACGGCATCGACCCCTGGGCCCTGTCCGCCGACCTGGCCATGGGCCTCATCCCGCAGGTGGCCCTGCGCAGCGGCGGCCCGACCGTGGCCTGGGCCGCCCCGATCGCCCCACCCGGCTGGATCACCGGCATGGACAGCGCCGACGAGCTGCGGAAGCAGCCCGGCGTCATCGACGTGCACCAGCTCGTCCACGTCGGCCAGCAGAGCCCCACGCGCGTCGGCACGCTCACCCCCGCCGGCCATGTCTTCGCCGTCGGCGACACCGCCGAACAGGCCGAGGCCCGCGCCCGACAGGCCGCCACCGCTTGGCAGATCACCACCAGCGACCGGCCGCCGCACGAAGCCCCACCGGTCCGCTAGGGCCAAGCGTCGAGCAGCCCCAGCACGGCCCCCACCCCCACCTTCCCTATACCGGAGCGCCCCCTGAAGCACGTCCTCGTCCTGTCCACCGGCAATCCCCTGCTGGAAGACGCCCTTCTGGCCGCCGGCCACACCGTCACTGTCCTCCAGCCTGCCGGTACCGCTGTCCTTCCCGGCGTCGAGCAGCACACGGTCGAACACTGGGACGACCTGGACGCCCTGACGGCCTTGGAACCCTGCCTGCCCCAGGTCGATGCCATCGCCACGATCGACGAACAGGCCATCGTCGCCGCTGCGCACCTCCGCCGACTGCGGGCGCTGCCCGGCCTGACGGTGGAGGCCGCCACCGCCTACACCGACAAGGCCGCTATGAAGACCGCCCTCGCCGCCACCGGGCTGCCCGTCGCCCGGCACCGGGTGGTCCACCTCGCCGACGAGGTCGCCACCGTCGCAGGCGAGTTGGGCTGGCCCGTCCTGGTCAAGCCCCGCGCCGGGCTGGCCACGCTGAACACGTTCGTCGTGCGCGACCGGGACCATCTGAAGGAACTGGTCGACGTCGGCGCGTTCGACGTCCGGATCACCGACCCGACCGGTCGCCTCAGCGCCGGCCACGTCCTGGACTCCCTGCACGGGGCCCGCGACGGATTCCTCGTCGAGCAGTTCCTCGACGTCGAGGCCGAGTTCTTCTGCGACCTGTACGTCCACCGCGGGACCGTGCTCCTCGCGGTGCCGGGCCGCTACGACGCCCCGCTCCTGCAGAGCGTCGGCGACGCCTCCGTCGACACCGTCCTGCCCCCCGGGCACACCGACGCCCAGGACGTCGCCGACCTGGCCCGCAAGGCCGCAGCCGCACTCGGCGCGCACACCGGAGTGGTGCACTGCGAGATCCTGCGCGACCGCACCAAGGGCCTGTTCGTCGGCGAGGCCGGAGCACGCCCGGGCGGCGGCAGCATCGCCGAACTCGCGTCCGTGATGTATGCCTTCGACCTGCCCGCAACCCTGGCTGCCCTCGCCCTCGACGAGGTCCCGGACCTCGACGGCACCCCGCGCTTCCCCGCGCTCACCGCCGTCATGATCCCCGCCCCTGCGGGGACGGTGACCCACGTCGCCGACCCGGACGTCATCGAAGCGCTGCCCGGAGTGCTCCACGCGGACATCCGCCTCACGGTCGGCCAGCCCACACCGGTGGGCGTCGGCACCGTCACGCGCGCCGGCCGCATCCTCTACGTCCCCGACGACCTCGACACGCTCGACCAGGAGGCCGCCGAACTGCGCGAGGCCCTGGAGATCCGCGTCGAGCCGTTCACCGCCGCCTGACCGATCCCCCGAACTCGCCTGCCGGAGCAGCCTCTTGTCGAAAGCCGCCGCCGAAACCGGAACGGCGACATCTCCCCCTCCCCGTTTCCCGGCCACGTACTGGGTCCTGGTGATCGGATACGGCGCCAGCCGCGTCGGCGCCGTCCTCGTCCCGTACCTCACCCTCTACCTGGTCACCCAGCTCCACCTCTCCGTCGACACCGCCGGCCAGGTCCTGGCCGCGTTCGGGGCCGGATGGGTGCTCGGCCAGCCGCTCTTCGGAGCCGCCGCCGACCGGATCGGCCGCAAGAGCACCATCGTCGTCTCCCTCGCCCTGACCGCCACGGCTTACGGGCTGCTCGCCCGCGCCACCACCATCCCCGAACTGGTAGCCCTCGCCGCCGCAATCGGCCTGGTCTTCGACGCCCCCCGCACCGCGATCAGCGCCTGGATCGCCGACATCCTGACCGAGCAGCAGCGCCCCCGCGGCTACGGCCTGCAGTACTGGATGATCAACGCGGGCGCAGCCGCCTCCGGCATCATCGGCGGGTACCTCGCCAGCTCCCACATGGGCTGGCTCTGCACCATCGACGCGCTGACCTGCCTCGCCTTCGCCCTGGTCGTCCTCGCCCTGCCGGCCACCCGCGACCGACCGGTCAACACGCCTGACCCGGTCGGATACCGCAGTGTCCTGTCCGACCGGCGCCTGCTGTCGTTCACCGGCATCTCGCTGGCCACACTCACCGTGTACCAGCAGATGGTGTACGGCCTCCCGCTGGCCATCCACGCCGACGGCCTCTCGCCCGCCGTCTACGGCGCGGTCAACGTCGCCAACGCCGTCACGGTCCTGGCGTTGCAGCCCCTGCTACAGCCGCTGATGGACCGCACCCCGCCACTGCGGGCCACTGCGGTCGGAGCGCTGGCCATCGGCCTGGGCATGGGCGCCAACGGCCTTGCCCACGGCGCCGCCGCGTTCATCGCCGCCACCGTTGTGTGGACCCTCGGCGAGATGGCCTTCTGCGTCGGGGCCGCCGCGTACGTCGCCGGCCTCGCCCCCGACGGCGCGCGTGGTCGCTACCTCGGAGTCTGGGGCGCCGCGTTCGGCGGCTCGGCCCTGGCCGCGCCGCTGATCGGCGCCGTCGCCCTCAACCGGGGCTCCGACTGGCTGTGGGCGGGCAGCGCCGTCCTCGCCTCGCTCTGCGCCGCCGCCCTCGCTCTCCAAGCCGCCGGTCGCCGCCCCGCCGCACCAACCGCCTGAGCCCTACAGCCCCGACCGGAAAGTTCGCATGCCCCACGCCGACGACACCGTCCTGCTCGTCATCTCCATGGGCAACCCCGCCTACAGCGCCTACTGCCTCGAAAGCGCCGCGCGCCGCCACCGGGTCGTCCTGGTCGACTCCACCGCGCCGACCTGGGAACTGGCGCACATCGTCGACCACGAGGTCGCCGACCCGCACGACCTGGCTGCCCTGCGCGCCGCCGTCGCCCGCCTCACCGACCGCCACACCATCACCGGCGCGCTCACCTGGGACGAGTACTGCCTGCTGCCCGCCGCACAGATCGCCACCGACCTCGGCCTTCCCGGCCAGTCGTCCGCGACCGCCGCCGCCTGCCGTAATAAGAGCGCCGCACGCGCCATCTGGGCAGCCGTGGGCGTGCCGTCCGCGCAGTCGATCCGGGCCACCTCGCTCGTCACCGCGAATACCGCCGCGCGCCGCATCGGATACCCGGTCGTCCTCAAGCCCGCCGCACACGCCGCCGGCATCGGCGTGATCAAGGTCGAGCAGGCCGCGGACCTCCCGGCCGCTTTCGCCTACGCCTCCGAACAGGCTGCTGGCCAGGGCGAGGAGGGCTCCGGCGTGCTCGTGGAGGAGTACCTGGATGGGCCCGAGATCTCGGTGGAGTGCGTGACCGCGCACGGCATCACCACCCCGGTCGCCGTCACCCGCAAGACCCTTGGCCCCGAGCCGCTCTTCCAGGAGGTCGGCCACACCGTCCTCGCCGACGACCCGCTCCTCGCACAGGTCGGGCCCGTCGCCGAGGCCGCGCTGGACGCCCTCGGAGTCAACACCGGCGTGTCCCACGTCGAGATACGGCTCACCAGCAGCGGCCCCCGCCTGATCGAGGTCAACGCGCGCCTCGGCGGTGACCTCATCGGCCGCCTGGTCCAGCTGGCCACGGGCATCGACCTGCCCGCAGTCGCCGTTGACATCGCGTTGGGCATCGAGCCCGACCTCACCGCCACTCGGCGAGAGGCCGCCGGGGTCCGCTTCCTCTCGCCCTCCACCTCAGGCACCGTCCGTCGGGCCCAAGCCCGCACGGAACTCGGCGCCCCCGACTGGCTGGAGCGGCTGCGCTTCGAGCACGAGGCCGGCGCACAGATCCTCCTCCCCGACGAGGGCGGCAGCCTGTACACCGGCCGGCTCGCGCACTTCGTCGTCACCGGTGCCGACACCGACCAGGTCCACGCCCGCCTGGAGCAGGTTGCCAACCTGCTCGACGTTGAGGTGTCCGAAGCTGCCTGATCTCCGGAGAACTCGGCGGGCCCGGCACGGTCCGACGGCCCCCGCACAGGAAAAGGTCACGGTCAGGTATCAGCCGCTACTTTGGGAATAATCCAGCCCGAGCCCCGGTTTAAGCGACCATCTCTCTGACGAAAGGGCTTGCAGCTTGTCGGACTCGCCGAGACGCGATCTGAACCCGAACGACCCCTCGAACCTCCCTCCGCTCTCCGACGCCGACCTGCACATCCCGGACTACCCCGTGATGGTGCCCGAGCCCGCTCCTGGCGGTGCTGTGATCCGCGTCGTCGAGTACCCCGGCGAACTGAACCCGCGGGGCACCCTCGTCCTCTGCTCCTCGTGCCGCGCGAACCGTGACTGGCTGCTCCTGGAGACCCGTCGGCGCGTCTTCGTGCGCTGCCGGTGCGGCTACGAGTGGGAGGAGGACGAGCTGGACATCGGCATCTTCGAGGCGAACTTCTCCTACGCGGACCGGTCCTGGGGTGACGCCGAACAGGCGCTGACGGACCTCGGCTTCGGGGGCGAGTTCGCCGGGATCTACTTCAACTGACCCTGCTGTACCAGCAGGTGCCTGCCAGGGCGGACCGATGTCCGATCGCCGGGAAGCCGTGGCCGGTTCGGGCTGATCCCTCGCGATCCCGCCCGTGTCTGGACCTGAAGCTGGACGCGCCGAAGGGCGGTGGGGGCACAACGAACATTCGTTGTGCCCCCACCGCCCTTCGGCATGTGCAGGAGAGCATCAGTCCGCAAGCCGGTACACCGGGTACTGAACCTCCCCCCGGCCACGGAGTCTTGAAGGGTCGTCTGCCGGTGCGCTCACGCGCTCACCGTGTGGACCGGGGCACGGCCACGGTCAGCCAGCGGTGCGGACATGCTAGTTCCTGATCGATCGTCCGGACGTGTCTGGCGCAGTGTGCACGGTCGATGAACTGGCTTGGAGGATTTCACGTTGCCCGACAACACCCCAGGTGCCCGGGGACGAACCCGGTCTCGATAGTAGGGTGCGTTTCTGCACGGCGGTGTGCGACGCCGGTACGGGAGAGGCGGTCGGCGACGGTGTTCAGGCCGCTGGTGTGGCGCAGTCCGGCGAGGTCTCAGGCGGCGCTTTGGCGCGGTTATCCGTAGAACTGGCTGACCCGTATTCCGAGCATGTGTGTCAGCTACCTTTCCCGCTCTGCCCATGACCGGTACGAGGCCATGATTCGGTTGGTCTCAACGACGTGTTGACGGGCATTCAGCCCTGGAGAGCTGCTCCCCCCATGCGTTGACGCACAAGCCCGAACAAGCGGCATGCGGGCAAGATCTCCTACAAGCCGTCCGGGGGCGGTGGCGTCCGCCGGACGGTCCAGCCGGTGCTGCGTGACGAGGGAGACGATGCCGTGATCCCGGATCGTGGGCGAGGGGATCGTGAGGGCGGGGCGTGCGCCGTCGCGGGACGGTGAAGCCGCAAGTGGGGTGTAGGCCCGTTGGTAAGGTCGGTCAACACCGCGATGGAGGGGAGACGTTGTGAACGACTTGCTGGGCGGGATGCCGCAACCGATCGTCGAGCGGATGGGCCGGATGCGTGGAATGGCGCTGCGCAGCGTCATCGCACTGATCGATGAGGCGCCCGACACCTTTGCCGCGCTGGTGGAGCGGATCGGTACCTGGGACGACGACCCCGGTCGGACGCCGTACCCGCTGCCGCGTTATTCGTTTGCGACCGAGCAAGCCCTTCAGTTCTTCCGTGACGCCGTCACCGTCATCGAGAGGAAGACGGGTCCCCTGCCCAACGAGGTCGTGGCGGAGGGGGCTCGCGGCGTGGTCGAGCAGTTCGCGCCCGCAGAGTACCGTGAGGACGCCCTGGCCAAACTGGCAGCGTTCCCCTCAGGCACGGGGCCGGTGGAGATCTCCGGGGGTGAGGACGCCGGTCTGGTGGACTTCGTCGTTGTCGCGGCGATGGCGGCATGGGTGGGTCGCGGGGCCGGCGGGCGGATGGCGACGCTGGAGAACATCCGGTTGACGCTGCTGCGGGAGGTCCGTCACGCGGAGAGCACGGCGATCGGGGCCCCGGAGCGAGAGCGGGTCGACACAGTCAGCGACGCCGACGCTCTTGCGCTGCTGGCCGACCTGTACAGCGAGGACTATGCCCGGCTCATCCCCGGCCCGAACCAGCGTGGCCCATGGGAGTGGGACATGCTCGCCGTCCTCAAAACCCACCTGCTGGAGACACCCGCCGAGGCAACGACCCCCGAGCAGGCCGAGCAGCTCAAGGCCAAGCTGCTGTCCGTGCTGCAGGCGGCGGCTGCCACGCAGACGAAGAAGACGACGCCCACGGTGCGCACTGTGGGCAAGCGCATCCAGCCCAAGCGCGTGCCGAAGCGCAAGCGCTGATCAGCCGCACCCGGCCGGCGACAGCCTGCACGCCGACAAGTCCGCTGTCTCTGGCGGTATTTCCGCGGCCTGGCGGGCTTGGGGCTTGAGGGGATTCGGCCCCGATCTCGTCGTGGGTGTGAACGAGCGCGGTCCGATCGGGCTGCTTGGAGCCGCGGAGGGCGATCAGGCCGCCGGTCACGCCGAACTCTCCTCGCAGGTGTCGTTGCCCCCGCTGATCCTGCCCCGGAGGGAACGATCGGCGTGAACTCGACCGGCTTACCGAAGGGGGCGACGAGGACTCGCGAGCAATCCCTACCGGCGGCTGGCTCTGGCTTCCTCCAGTATCGCCAGGGCGTCAGCGCGAGCCTGTTCGTCGTCCACGAGTGCGGTGACGAACCGGGGCAGGAGCCCCTTGAGGAGGGTCATCATGACCACGGAGGTCCGGCCGTAGTCATGCTCCTCCATGTGATTCAGGATCACGAGGGACAGACCAACCGCAACACCCGAGCCGTGCAGTTCCTTCCCGGCCATATCGAGGATGCCCGGATATAGCATTCTGGCAGCACCGCTGGGGTCCGCCTGCGCAATGCGACGTGAGATCTCATCCCGGTCGGGCATAACGATTGTTGCAGGCATGGCTCTCCTGTTGATGCTGCTTCGAAACCAGGGGGCTCATGAGCTTCCCCGGTGGGGACATTCCAGCTCATCAGATCACGGGCTATCGCGGTCGATCTCGTGGTCTGCCGGACCTTCTGACGGCCAGGTCGATCATGCCATCGAGACTGGTGTCTCGGGAGGCAGCAACGGAGCAGGCTGCAGGGCGCTGCGAGCCGCGTTGAGGAACGTCGTCTTCGCATGCTCCACATCATGAGGCGAGGCCCGGTGGTCAGCGCGTGCGAGCGCGGCCAGGCCCTGGGCGGCCTCAACGACATCGGCAGGACCGATAAGCCTGATGACGTCGAGAGCCTCGCCTACAGCCCTGCGTTCAGCCAACGGAGCTGTGCTGCCTGGAGCCCCGAACGCACCATCGACCCGGACAAGGAACTCGACATAGGCCGAGCGGTCCGCCTCTCGCTGCCGTTCCGCACGAGGGGCATCAGCAATCGCCATCACGATCTGTGGGACCACGGCGGCCAGTTGCCGCTCCGGCGCCTCGTCGGCCAGCCGACGGCCCAGAGGCCGGGCGAACCAGGCGACGGACAGGCCGCCGGCCAACGCCGACCCGACGGCGACGAGCGCCAACTCCCAAGGACTCATGGTGCAATCGTCTCCGATCGCGACTTACCACGCAGGAAATCGCCCTGAACGGGCTGGCTACCAGGACGCCCGTCGATGTGAGAGTGCCGTGTGATCAGTCCCCTCAGGATGGATGGGAGTGAGGAATCGTCCGGTATCGGTCGATGGTGCTCGAAGTGTTGTCGCGTGGTAGTCCAACGGTGTCATGAGACCAGGGTGTCGGAGCAAGCGCGTTCCGTCGGCGGGGAGTTCGGATCCGGCGACTGGACGGTGAAGGGGCAATCGCTGTCCGGAAGTCCGAGGTGCGGCAGCGGAGGTCGGGCTTTCCGGGGCTGCGGGGGTGTGTCGTCTCTGGCGCGGCCGTCTCGGTCGTCACAGGGACAGCCCGGTGCGCTGGACGGCGAGTGCTTTTGCTGTGTCCTCGTCCGTGGCCAGCAGACTGACGGGGGCGTCGTCCCGCAGATGCTCCGTGATCACCAGTTCCCAGATCTCGGCTCTGCCATCCGGGGAGCCGGTGTACGGCTCGGTCAGCTGGTACCAGTGGAGCAGGAGCTGGACGGTGGCCCGGCGCGGCCTGGGGGCAGCCAGGCGCCGCACGTCGAGGTGACGGTGGTGGTGGGCGGCCCGGATCGTCTCGCGGAGATTCTCGGGCACGGCCTCGGGGTTGTCGGCGCCGGCCAGGAGCTCGGCCAGGTCGTCGGCGCACGACGGGGTCGGAGGAAGAGGATCGTGGAAACCCGGGGGCGGCCCGTCCTTGAGGGAGCCGTCGGGGCGCCGCGGCCACCGGTGGTCGCTCGCCGGGGTGAGGAGATCCGCGTCGATAGGTGTTATGCCTGCCGTGTCGTCGAGGTCCACGGTGTAGCCGGCCGGACCGGTGGCCTCCCGGGCCTCGTCGTCGAAGGCCCAGCCGATGTCCATCACATAGCCGCCCTGGCCGGCGAACGGGCCGGCGATGGCGCGGACCCGCTGGTAGCGGGAGTAGCCCCCTCGCTCGGCGCCCAGCACGGCGGCGACCACGTCGGCCGCCCACGAGGTGCAGATCTCGACGGCGGGGTCCGGGAGCGCCTCGCCGATCCCCCGGCTCATCCCGTCCCACCGCGCCTCCGGCAGCGAGGTGGTGGTTGAGCCGTCCTGCGGCCCGGGGACTGTCCAGGGTGCCGGTGCCTGGCCGCGGTACCTGACCGGGGCGGCGGGATCCCAGGTCCGGTTCAGCCACCGCCACCGTGCGAGGGCCGGGTGCTGCGGTTCACCGCCGGATTCGGTGATCGCCTGAGCTGCTCCTGTGATCGTGTCCTCCACGAGCTTGATGACATGCTCGTCGTCCCACAGCCACCACAGGACCTGTGACCACGGCACCCGTTCGACCGCTGTCCCGCTGCCAGTGTGGAGGGCGTAGAGGACGATGGCGATGATGTCGCGCTTGGCGACCGAGCTCCAGTCGTCCTCGTGCATCCCGCCGGGCTGCTCCTGGTGGACCACGGCGGTGGCGCGGTCCACGGCGGCGTTCCAGGCATCGGTTGCCTTGATCGTTTCCGGGGTAACGGGGGTCACGGAGTGCTCCGAACGGTGGTGAGCGGGGGAAGACGGCAGGTGTTGAGGAGGGGAGGCGGTCCGACGGCCGGCTCATGGCCGAGGGACGTGCCCGTACCGTAGCCCGCCCCCCGACAGGACCGGCGGACGGTCGAGCGCCCCGGCCGCCGGGCCGTACCCGCTGAGGCGGGGGAGGCCGCGGTCGGCCACGGTGTGCCGACCGGCGTCGGCGGTCACCGGGCGTTGTGCTCGTGCCGGGTGCCCGCGCCGCCCAGCGGCACGCTGGCCAGGTGCTCCCACACGATCTGCGACCGCCCGTCGTGCCACTGCGCCACCAGCGACAGGGTATGGGCTCGGACCGTCACCGGACCGGCCTCCACGTCGGACAACGCGGCTTTGAGCGTCGCCCGGTCCGCCGCGTGGGCCTCGGGACCGGCGTAGGCCACGCTCGCGTGAGGGTAGTAGACGGCAGGGATCAGCGTGAAGCGCTCCTCTCCCACGACCTCTCTGGTCGCCGCCGCCGTCAGCTCCCACAGCCTCCGCGCGGGGGCGCCCGGACGTCCCGCGCACTCCAGGGCGACCGTCCCCACCGCAGGCGGATACAAGGTCAGGACAAACGGGTCCACCTCGGCTGCGGCAGCGCTCACCCGGTCGACCATGGCCGCCACCTCCGCGTCGCTGCTCTCCGACTGCGGTCCGGCGTGCAGAACCGTGACGTGCACCCACTCGGCCAGCACCGGATTGAGCCCTTTCGCGCTGGTCACGTCCCGGTACGGCTCCGTCAGCGCCAACGCCTCGTCGCGCGACGGCAGGAGATGCCAGTGCAGGTCCCGCCGCCCCGCGGGCCAGGCGTACTCGCGGTTTGTGACGCGAGCGAAAAAGTTGTCCATTACGTGATCCTCTTACTCTCGAAGCGGACCGGGACCGTGGCGGACCCGGCAACGTGAACGATCAGGGGAAAGGGGGCAGTTGGCGCTGCGCCGTCACCGGGATGCCGTCGTGCGGACCGGTTCCTGTGTCTCACGGATGAGGGAGAGATGCAGTTGTCCCGTGCCGATGATGCATACCCCGCCGGTGACGGTGATGGACCGGATCTCCGTGGGGTCGGCATCGGCCGTGGCGTGCAGGACGGACGGCCGGCCGACGGATTCGCCCTGGCTGAGGGTGAGTTCGGTACCGGAGGGCAGGAGTCCGTGGCGGACGAGGTGCGCGGCGAGAGGGCCGGCGGCGGAGCCGCATGCGGGGTCCTCGGGCATGCCTCGGTCGTGAGGTGAGAACATGCGGGTCAGCGCGTCGGCCGGGCCGGTGAGGGCGCAGACGTTGATGCGGGGCCGACCGGGTCCGGCGGCTTTCCCGAGGGCGGGGAAGTCGGGCTGGATGGCCCGGACCGCGTCGGGGCTGTCGGCCACGATGTACAGGTGGGGGATGCCCGCGTCGTAAAGGACGACGGGCAGTTCGCTGCGTTCGAGGCCGAGGACGGCAAGGAGCCGGGCGGTCACGTCGTCGGGCACGGGGGCGATGCGGGGGATCGGCTGGTCCATGGAGGCGGTGTAGCGTCCCGCACTCTGGCGGGTCACGGTGACGGGGACAGGGCCGACGTTCGTCTCGATCCGCAGGGACACCGACGTTCGCGCCTGCCGGTGGGCCAGGACGGCGGCCGTGCCGAGGAGCGGATGACCGGCGAAGTCGATCTCGGTGACGGTGGAGAACATCCGGACCCTGGCGTCGCCGCCGTCCGAAGGGGCGGTGAGGAAGACACTCTCGGACAGGTTCATCTCCCGTGCGACGGCCTGGAGGAAATCGTCGTCGGGCAGCGGTGCGTCGCCGGTGAAGACCGCCAACTGGTTCCCGCTCAGAGGCTGTTGCGCGAAAACGTCGCAGAGGTCGTAGTGCACGGGTGGGACTCCTGGAGGCGATCGGAGGACAGGGAGGCTGGTGAACTAGCTTGCCGGGGGCGGGCTACCGTGGGTGCCTCGGGCGGACCGGCGAGGCAGGAGGCGGTACAACAATGAGCGATGTCCACGCCGACGACCAGGGCTATCCCCACGAACGTGTCGCGAGAGCGATCCGGGAACGCATCGCGTCGGGGACGTGGCCGCCGGGACACCGGTTGCCGTCGCGGCAGGCGCTCGCCCGTGAACTGCTGGACGGGGACGGAGGCGAGAACGCCGTCCGTCGCGCGCAGGAGACGCTGATCGGGCAAGGGGTACTGGAGGCACGCACGGGCTCGGGAACATACGTGAGCCGCCCCAGGCACCGGCGCGTGCTCAGAGCGCCCTGGTACGGACTCCTCCCGGAGGGGGTCGACGGAACATGGACGACGCTGAGCACACCGCAGGCCCCGGCGCCGGAGCCGGTCGCGGGACGGCTGGGCATCGCCGAAGGCGCGCTGTGCGTACGCACCGAGTACACCGTCCACGTCGAGGGCGGGAGCCCGCTGCTGGCGGTGACGAGCTGGGAGCCGATGGCGCTCACCGGGACCAGCCCCGTCGTCCTGCCCGGACACGGCCCCTACGCCCACCGTACGGTCGCCGAGAGGATGGCCCAGGCGGGTCTTCACGTGACGGCCGTGACGGAAACACTCACCCCCGTGGTTCTCGACCGCATGCAGGCACAGCGCGTGTCCGCTCCGGCCGGTTCGGCGGCGACCGTGATCGCCCGCACCCACGTCACCGGCGACGGACGGGCGGTCGAGACAGCCGACATCCTGGTACCGGCACACCACTGGGAACTCTCCTACCACCACCCCGTCTCCTCCGGCCCTCCGGAGAGCTAGGACACGCTCCAGGCCGCCGATCACCCGAATGCAACGCAGGGGTGGACCCGCTGTACCGGCGGTGGCGTCGCCTTGACCATCCATTACGGTGTCCGTCCGGCGGGCTGGCCTGTCCTCGATCGCCCTTCCGGCGCTTCATCGGGGTGAGCGTGTACGGTCAGCACGGTCGCCTCGGGGCCGGTCACATGGAAGATCGCCTTCGTGCTGCTCTCCTCGGCGGGCTGCTGTTCACTCATCGCTGTGGCCCGAAGTCGATGCAGGCCAGGGCCTTGTCGTCGGCGATCTTGTAGCGGGGGTGCTTGATCCCGTCCGCGTCGTTGCGCTCGTAGGCGTCGATGGTCTCGACCACCTGCTGCGGCCCGAGGGTGGTGCAGGCGTCGGCGAATGCCTCCCACGTCCACAGCCCGTAGGGCTCGATGCCGGCGAGGGCGCCGTCCGTCATCACCCACATGCGCTTGATGTCCGAGACGGGCCAGGAGCGCACCACGGCCTGGTGGGCGGCCTGAGGGGTGGCTTCGGCCACCCAGTACGTCAGCGGGTCGCCCGGCCGGTTGATGTGCTGCATCTGGTGATCCCGCAGCCGCCGCACCACCTGGCGGTGTCCGGAGGAACGGAACCCCTGCCCGGCGTGCAACTGGTCGAACATCACCGGCCGGTCGGGCGAGAGACGGACGAGGGCTTCGAGGCGTTCGTCGCGCAGCACGTCGAAGCCATCGTGCTGTTCGACGGCGACGGGTGTGTCGCAGAGCACGAGCGCGTCGACCATGTGGTCGTGGGGCCGGTGGCGCACGATCGCCACAGTGGCCGCCGGCGAGGCGCCCGGAACGAGGTCGTGTTCGCCGGCCACCGTGGTGAGGGCCTCGTGGAGGGTGTCGCGCAGGTCGAGGTGTCGGGCGCGCTCGTGGACGGAGAGGATCTCCTCGCCGAGGGTCTGGGCGTACCAGGCGCCGCGAGGGGTTTCATCGGTGAGGGTGGAGACGCCGTCGAGGACGACCACCAGGGTGGAGTCCGTGTTGACGAGGATGCGGTCCTCCGACGGGCGGCCACCGCCGGAAAGCTCACCGGTCGTTATCTGCACAGGTCTGCCTTTCGTCGTCTTCGTGCTGGGAGTGGAGGCATTGGCGCGCATGGTGCGGCCGATGAGCAAGGGCGCTACGACTGCGCGCCGGCCCTGCCGAGGTGCGGTTCTCAGGCCGCGGGCAGGTACGCGGTGCAGGACCCTCTGGACGGCCGGGGAGCAGGACGCGGACCGCTTCCTCGCGCGGCAGCGCAAGGAGAAAGGTCCGGCCAAGGGCACGGTGTACGCCGCGTCCAACCGGATCGCGCAGTTCTACGACTTCCTCGCCGAGCGGTACCAGGGCGATGTCCTGGCGCTGTTGGGCATGGCTGTCCAGCAGCCGGTCGACGACTCAACCGGCTGGCGAAGCCCGACTTCGCCGCAGGCGGGGTTCCGCCGACGGAGCTGGATGTCGACGGCCCGTCGGCCTGCCTCACCCCTGGCCTCCGGGACCAACGTCCGCGACTCGGACAATCCTGGACGGGTCGATCTCGCAGATCACCGGCAGGTGGTCTGCGGCCCTCTTCGCGGCCGGGCTCGTGTGTGTGCGGTAGCTGACCAGTGCCGGTACGACGGGCCGGGTGGCGTACACCAGGTCGATACGGCGCGCACCCCACGGGTCGGGATCACCCTGCCCGTCCGCCCAGTGCCCGGCCGTCGCCTGCCACGGCACGCCGAGGTGGGAGGCGGCGTCGACCATGTACCCGCGCCGCAGGAGCGCCTCGGTCTGGCGGCGGTCGGCCAGTTGCGTGGTGCCGATCGTCCCCTCCACCAGCTGGTACTCCAGGTCGTCGTGGTCCTGATCGAGGTAGGGCTCTGCGTCGTAGTACTGCTCGCCGTCCGGCCCGGGGACGGTCGCGGCGGACAAGGCGTTGAAGTCCCCCAGCAGCAGGCCGGGCTTGGGGCTGCCGGTCTGCCGGAAGACGCTCTTCAACCGCAGTGCCTCGTTGGCGCGGAAGTCCGGGCGGAACGGGTCACCGTGGTACGAACCAATCACGATCGGCTCGTCGGACCCGAGGTCGAACTGCATGGTTGTGAGGCCGTGCCAGAAATCGGGTGCGCCGTACGGGCGGTATCCACCGGGGACCGGTGTGACGGTGTCGGGGCGCCACAGGATCGCCGTGTACCAGCCGCGAGCGTGGTTGTTGGCCATTGCGGTGGGGCCCGGAGTGCCGTCGGTGCGTATCGTGGTCGCGTTCAGTCCGGTGTCGGCGGCGAGTTGCTGGATGACCGCCGACGCGTCGGCTCCCCACACGTCGACTGGTTGGGTTTCGTCGACGATTACCTCCTGGAGCGTCAGGATGTCCGGGGCGATCTCACCGATGGTGGTGACACGCGCTTCCCAGGACGCGGTGCCGATCGTTCGCTTGCTGAGCTTGTACGTGTTGAGGTTCGCCAGCTTTGTTGTCATGTCCTAATGCCCTTGAATTGTCAGGAATCTACGGTTACTTGAGGCGGTGGAGCGCCCCTGCTACGGACGACGCCGGGCACGGATGAGTTGCTGGACGACCATGACGTTTGTGTCGGGGTGTGGGAACAGGTCGATGGCCTCGACGCAGAAGCCGGACTCGGTGAGCAGGTCCTCCCACAGGCGGGGGGCCAGGACCCACATCAGTGTTGGCAGGGGCGGGTCGTCGCGCAGCAGGATCATTTGCTCGCGCGGTGTCACCTGGGTGGACGGGCCGCGGCCGTGCAGGTCGGTGTGCAAGAGCGAGAGGACCAGCGGGGCGCCGGGACGCAGGCCGTCGCGCAGCGCGGGCAGTGCGTGGTGCGGGTCGATGTAGGCGAGCGTCCCGATCGCGTACGCGACCTCGAACGGCTCGGCACTGGCCAGGTAGCTGATCATGTCGGCGTGGACGAACTCCACGCCCTCCGTGTCCGCGTGGGTGCGGACGGCGCGTTCGTGCTGGGTTGGGGAGAGTTCGATGGCGGTGACGTAGGCGCCGTGTGCCCGGGCGAGATGGACGGCGTGGTGGCCGGCTCCGGAGCCGATGTCCAGGACACGGCGGCCGGTGACGGCGCCGAGGATTTCTGCTCCCGGTCCGGTCCCTTCCCAGGGGGTCCAGTTGATTCGGTCGGGGACGGGCGGGGTGTAGGCGTGGTCGAGTTGGCGTCGGCCGTAGATCTGCCAGGCCCGGTTGTTGGTGGTCTCCTCGGCGGACACGGTTGCCTCATGGGTTTTCGTATGGATAGGGGTGCTGGGCGTCAGGGGTGCGTGGCGGTAGGGAAGAGGGGTATGGGCAGACGTACGGTGAGAACTATGGCCAGATCTCGTGTGAGGGGAACTGGGCCGAAAGTCGGGCACGTTTCGTCTGTCAGCGCGCGGCGAGTTCCGGTCTGGCTGCGACGGTGTCTCGCAGGAAGCTGAGTTTGGAGTAGTAGGTGTGGTGTGTTGCCCAGCCGTGTTCGGCGAGGTAGGTGCGGAGCCACGCGTTGATACGGTCCATCTCGTGGATGATCTCGTTCTCGTCGTGGCCGAGCACGCCTCGTGATCGTCGGTATTCCAACTCGCATTGCGACAGCGTGACTTCGGGTGCGGACACAAGGGATGAGCGGTCGAAGAAGACGCCGAACACGTGCCCGGTGCGCATGGATTCACACTGGACGTCGTAGCGGACGCGCTGGAAGGGTGGCAGGGGGTGAACACGTAGGCCGAGTTGTGTGCTCAGATACTCCTCGAATCCGTCTGGGGAGACGTCGATGCCGGAGCGGAGTGCTTCGCGGCGGGCGAAGGCGTCTCGGGTGAACCACTTCCGTTTCAGGACGTATCCCGCGGAGACAGTCGGGATGAAGGAGGCGTAGCCTGCCTCTTCTTCGGGGCCGGTGACCTCGAAGAGGTGGTTCTCGGTGTAGTGGATCTCGAACTCCCCCCTGTACTCCGGCCGACAGCCTTCCAGTTGCCCGTCGCGCAGGGTTTTGAGGAGTTCGACCGACGCGGCCCAGATGTCCGGAGCTGGGGCGAGGGTGTACTTGTATTCGAGTTCGGTTCCGGCGAAGTAGGTGCGGAAGTAACGCAGATGGTTGTTGAGGGCCCTGCTCGATTCGGCGTGCGCGGACAGTACCGGGTCCAGCCAATTCAGGGTGTCGACCGGACCGTGGCCGACGGGTTCGCGTGTCGTACGCAGGAAGCAGGCGTCCTCGGGGTGGAACCGGATCTGCGCGTAGGCGTGATAGCCGCCGTTCGGGTGTTCTTCGAGGTAGCACAGAGGGACGAGTGACAGAGCCGCGCTGGTGCCGACCAGGGCTCGCAGGGCGGTTCCTGCGATGGCGTCGGGGAAGAGGTCGCAGCCCTCGACCATGGCTTTGGCGGGCTGGTCGCAGCCCGTGCGATGGGCGGTGGCCGGGCATGCTCCCAGAGTGTCCCATCGAATGACGACGGTGGTGCTCGGTGAGTAGATCGCTTGGGGGATCACACGGATCAGGACGATGGGTTCGTCCTGGCGGCGGAGAGCGGTCTGGTTGAGGAGGTGGATTCCGCCGAGGACCAACCAGGCCCCCGTCGTCCTGTTCTCACGGGTCATGGGTGTTCCCTTCTTCGGGCTGCCGTCGGGGAGCCCGCCGTCCGACAAGGCACAGCCAGAGGTTTTTCGTGCGGTCGGCGTGGCGTGGCGTAGGGCGGGGTGCGTTTAGGGTGTGGCGGGTGAGTCGTGGTGAAGTGGGACAGGCGTTTGTGGACGAGGCTGAGACGGATGCCCGTCTCGCCGCGCTGGAGTTCGACGGTGCGCGGGCATGGCTGGACGAGGCTCGGTGTCGTCCGATGGAGCCGCTGGCAGCGGAGGTGTGGGTCACTGATCCTGGCTTCACGCACGTGCTGCTGGTCAGGCACCGGGTCCGAGGGTGGGTTCCCCCGGGAGGCAAGGTCGAGCCGGGTGAGTCTCCTCGGGCGGCGGCGATGCGTGAGCTCTTCGAAGAGACCGGTGTGCGTGCGGAGTTGATGGCTGAGCCTGCGGCGGTGGCGGTGCGTTCCTACCGGGCTGACTGGTCCGCGACGCTGGGCCTGTCGTACGCGGCGGTCGTCGGCCGTGAGGTTCCGCTCGGAGGGGAGCCCGGTCAGCCGGTGGCGTGGTTCGGACTGGACGAGACGTGGGAGAGCGTCTTTCCCGAGGACCGTGACCGTATCCGTGCCCATGTCCGGCGACTGGCGGAGGGACGAACCGTCGGGGCCGGCTGACGCTCCGTTCCGGTCGGCGGTCACAGGAGGGCGCCGATCTGCATGAGGATGTCCGGGGGCAGGCTAATGATCTGGAGGGTGTGTAGGAAGCGGCACCACACCGGTTCCAGACCCGGTGTCTGAGTGAACTCCGTGTCGCTCAGGTGTCCTTGGGCGTAGGCGGCGGTGCGCAGTGCGCACCGCTGGAGCTGGTCAGGGTGGAGCCAGCGGGGCGCGCGGACTTCTCGGGGCGAGGGGCGCAGGGCTCCGGTGACCTGGGCCTGGAAGACCTGCCACTGGTGTCCGACGGGCCCGGTGGGCGTGCGGGGGCAGGGGTTGGGCTGCCACTGTTCCAGCAGGAGGTCCAGGTGGGTGACGGTGAGACCGACTTCTTCGCGGACCTCGTCGCGGGCGGCCTGTTCGGGGGTGCCGTGCTGGTCGAGGTGACCGGCGACCGGTGCGAGGCCCGTTGGCGGCCTGACCCGCTCGAACACCAGGAACTGCCCGTTGGGAGAGGAGATCAGTACTCCGACTGCGGCGTGGTCGCAGTGCTTTCCGAGGGCGGGGGAGGTCATGAAGTGCGGGGCGGGCGGTGGGCGACGACGACGAGCCAGCTGGTGACCGTCGGGGTCTCGGGGGTGGTCAGGGCGTAGGCCGCGTCGAGGATCTCCATGCGCTGGGCGTGGGTGAAGTCGCCTTCGGGGCGGGCGAAGACGGGGACGGAGAGCCACGCCTTCTTCTCGGCCATGGTGCTGTGCTGGGCGGTGACCTCGGTGTCCAGGACGCTCAGCCCGGCGGCGGCCAGCTGCCCGGTGACCGTGGCGAGCGGCAGCTTCGGGAGCTGGCCCGCGACGGCGGGTGGGGGTGTGTATCCGTGGTCGCGGGCCGCGACTTGACGGATGAGGGTGTTCAACGACGGTCCTTCGGGAGCGAGTTGTGCGTCGGGGTGGCGTACGCCGGCGAAGCCGCCGCCGATGTTGAAGGCGAACAGTCCGCCGGGGCGCAGCACGTGAGCGACAGCGTTGAAGATCCGCAGGGTGTCGGTTTTCCAGATCGCCGAGTTGCACACGACCGCGTCGGCACCGCCCGAAGGGATGTGGTCGTCAAGCTGTTCGGCGGGTGCGGTCACCCAGGAGAGCCGGGGGTCGGTCAGGGTGCGCCGGCCGACGCGCTGCATGGCAGCGGCGTTGTCCACGGACACGACGCGCGCGCGTGCGGGGACGAGGTCGAGGATCGCGCGGGCGGTCGCGCCGGCGCCACCGCACAGGTCGACGACCAGGCGGGCGTCGTCGAGGCGGGCGCGGCGGGCGAGGTCGCGGCTGGTGATGTCGTACATGGGGTGGGCGCGGGTGAAGGCGGCGTACGCCTCGGCGTTGGTGTCCTCGTCCCAGCCGAGGACGGCGTCCTGGGGTGTCATGGGTGGGGTCTCGATTCAGCGGTCGGGCCCGGCGTCGGGTGCCGGGCGTTGGGGTTGGAGGTCAGAACAGCGCGGACTGCACGGCGGCGGGCGGGGAGGAGAATCCGGTTCCGAGGGTGATCCGGCGGCCTTTGAGGACGCCGAGGTCCAAGACGTAGCGCAGGCCGCCGGCCTCACCGGATGCTGAGAGGACCTGGGAGCCGGAGCAGGCGAGCACAGTGAGGCCGTGCTCGCCTTCGCGCGGATCGTGCGGATACAGGGCCCGCTCGGTGTCCGGGGCACGCAGCAGGTCGCTTTCTGCGGGCGGTGCCCAGGGCTGCGCGCAGACGGCGACGTCGAGGGCGGCGAGGGTTTCGATCGCGCGGGCGAGGGCGTGTTCGTGGGCGGAGTACGCGGGGTCGGTGGTGCGGAGTTCGGCGAGGGCCTTGAGCTTGGCTGCGGCACGCACCGTCTGTTGCAGGCCGAGGCGCCGGGTGAGGGCGTCTTCGGCGAAGCGGACCGCCCGGCCGTCTGGTGTCCGGGCGAGGTAGGTGGCGACCAGGGGGCCCTGCTCGTCGAGGCGGGAGCGTTTGCGGGGTTCGGCTGCGGTGCCGACCTTGGTGGTGCCGTCGGCGAACGTCGCCAGGTACAGCCAGTGGGGCTGGGCCATGTAGACGGCGAGCGTCTCGGGGACGTGACCGCCGGAGTGGAACTGGTGGGCGAAGCGGAATTCGTCCTGGGCCGTGCAGGCGGGACACTGGCCGCCTGCCTCGGCCGGGGCCCGGCCGAGGCAGGCGACGGGTTCGACGCGGACGCGGTCGGCGAACCGATAGCGGCCGGTGCACCACCGGCCGCCGTCGTGGACCTGCCAGCCCAGGCGGCGGCCCATGACCGTGGCGCGGACGAGGGGTCCGCCGGGCAGGGGGGCGAGCAGGACACAGGGCTGCCCGCTCGCCCAGGTGATGCCGTGGCAGATGTACGTTCCACCGGTGGGCAGGGCCTGGTCCATGGTGAGCTTCCTCGTCGGTCGGGTGGTGACGGTCAGACAGTCAGGTTCAGCCGGTCGGCCAGCGCGCCGAGAGCGGCCTTGAGGACCTGGTCGCGGTCCAGGCCCGAGACGTCCAGCGGCAGCCAGACGCCGTTCTGGCCCGCGTGCTCGCGTATCTGCGCGAGGACGGTGTCCTGGTAGCGGATGAAGTCCTCGCCGCTGTCGCCGGAGTGTCCGCTCTCCACGGAGGTGAACGCCCCTTTGCGGGCGAGGGCTTCGCGGGCGCCGATGTCGAGGAAGTACACCAGGTCCGGTTCGGTGAGGTGGGCGAAGACCTGCTCGGTGAGCCGGCGGGAGACAGCGGGGTTGACGGCGTACCGGGCGAGGATCTTGTGGTGCGAATTGTCGAGGACCACGTGGGTGCCGGACCGGCGCGCGGGCTGGATCACGAGCCGGTCCTGGAGGGTGTACCAGGTGGCCAGGGCAAGCAGCCAGTAGTGGTCGCCGCACGCCTGGGCGACGGCGGCGTCGCGCCGGTAGACCAGGTGGTTGAGCTGGTCGAGATAGGCGGACAGCTCTGTGTCCATGGGGAGATGGGTGCTGTGCTTGCCGACGAGGATCGCGTCGTGGCCGGCGTCGGTGAGGGCCTGGTGCAGGCGGGTGGCGAGGGTGGACTTGCCGGCTCCGTCGCCTCCGGTGAAGGCGATGACCCGTCCGGGCGCGGTGGTTGTCATCGTGTTCCTCCGAGGGGGATGCCGGTGCTGGCGGTCAGACGGCCGGTGATGATGGTGCGGATGCGGTCGACCAGGACGGCACGGCGGCGCAGGACGTCGCTGTGCCGCTCATTGGACAGGTCGGCGGGGTAGTGCGCGGTGAGGTTGTTGGAAATGACGTGGAGGTAGCCGAAACTGATCCCCGCCCGGCGGGCCGCTGCTCCCATGGGACCGATCTCCGGGTCGACGAAGGCGTACGAGGAGGTGTGCCGGGCCAGCCAGTCGCGGTTCTCCAGCAGGATCGACGGCGAGGAGACGTGCAGCCCGGTGCGCACGCCCTCGTGGGTGGTCGCGTAGTCGCCGAAGAAGTCGTCCCAGGTGACCAGGGCGCCGCCGAGGAGGCTCGTGTCGCCGGTGGCCAGCCAGGTGTTCGGTTCGACGCCGGGCGTCAGCGAGCCGACCTTGCCGACGTAGACGACGCTGCGCGCGCCGAGTGCGGCCAGGCGTTCCACCATCCGGCCGGCGACGTCGCCCCAGATGCTGTGGAGGAACCCGAGGTAGACGACGCGGTGACCGGCGATCGTAGATCGCTGCCACGCGTAGCCCGGTCCGCGGGTCCACACTCCGTCGGCGGGGGCGAGGTGCTGAAGCCCCCAGCCGACGATGACGAGGTCGGCGTCGAGGTCGGCGTCGAGCGCGTCACAGGCCGTGCGGCACTCCTCCTGGCCGGGCGGCTGGTAGGTGACGATGTCGGCCGGGCGGCCCGTCATGGCCAGGAACGTGGAGATGATCAGCGCGTAGTGCTGGACGTAGTCGGCGCCGGGGAACGCTCTGACGGTCAGGGCGCGGCCGTCGGCCGTGGCGGTGGGCCGCTCGCTGTTGAACAGCTTTCCTGACTTCTCGTGCCGGGAGACCACCGCGGCACGGTCGTAGTCTCCGACGACCCGGATCGTCTCCCAGTCCTGCTCCTGGATGAGGTCGTGGACCTTGATCTGGAGGTAGCGCAGCAGGCTCTCGCGGCTCATGGTGTGCCCGTCGGGGTCGACGGCCGGCGCGCGCAGCAGCCCCGGGGCGGGTTCGGCGACCAGAGTCATCGGCGCTCCTTGGCTGGCGTGTCCGTGCTGCCGGCCGCCGCGTCGACGACCGCGATGTTCTGCCGGATCAGACCGAACCGGTCCGGGGAGATGGGGCCGAGGGCCTCGATCCGCGGGGTGGACGGTTTCTCGTACGGGCCGTCGGGGAGCAGGGCGATGCCCATCGCGCCGAGAATGACCGGCGCCGCGCCGTCCACGGAGGAGATCCACTCGTGCTCGCGCTGCTCGACGAGTTCGAGGTGTCCGGTGCGGCCGAGCCCCAGCAACCGGTAGACGATCCGGTCGTCGACCATGCCATGCTCCTCCAGATGGGCGGTCGCCGCCCAGCGCGTGCGGCACAACTGCCGGGCGGGGTCGGGCCGGCGGGAGGCCGGGAAAGCGATGGCGCCGACCCAGCCGCCGGTCACGAAGGCGTCGTAGGTGCGCAGCCATTCCTCGTCGTCGGCGGCGTGAAGGACCGCGCACAGCCGGAAGGCGTCACCGGCCAGCTCCTGGATCTCCCGCGCGGCCTGCTCGCTCGCCTTCAGTGTCGCTTCGCCGTCGCGCATGACGTCCGGCAGGACGATCTCCCGCGCCGCTACGGCGGTTGCCGCCGCGACCAGGTCGGGTACCGGCAGGGCGCGGCCGAGGTCGAAGAGCCCGTTGTCGACGATGATTTCCGCTCCGCGCTCGGACTCGCGGGCGAAGAAGCCACGGTAGGAGTCGTCGGACAGTACGCGCTGGGCGGCCACGTGATGGACTCGGGCCGGGTCCCGGACGGCGAAGTCCTCCAGGTGGGCGGCCGGGGCGATGACGGAGAAGTCGATGCTCTTGGCCATCACGCTGCTCCCCGCGGGGCGGCGAGGGTGAGGAACTGCTGGGCGAGCACCGGATCGGTGAGGAAGCGGCCTTCGCTGTGCACCGTCGTGGTGACGGCGTCCGCCATCCTCACCCCGCGCATGCTCATGCACAGGTGGACGCCGCGCACGGAGACAGCGATGTCCTCGCTGCCGGCCGCGCCGCTGAGCCGTTCGGCGACCTGGCGGGTGAAACGCTCCTGGACCTGGAGCCGGCCCGCGACGTGTGTGGCGATCCGCCCGAACTTCGACAGTCCCAGTACCTCACCCCGGGGGACGTAGCCCGCGGTGACCGTCAGACGCATCGGCAGCAGGTGATGCTCGCACAGGGACCACACGTTCATGCCGCCCACCACGACCAGTTGGCCGCTCTGCAGGGGTTCGGCGAAGCACGTCGCGCTCACGGCGCCGTCCGGCGCGAGGAACTCGTTCCACCAGGCGGCGACCCGCCGGGGTGTGTCGGCCAGTCCATCCCGGGAGGGGTCCTCGCCGAGTTCCACCAGAAGCTGGGTGACCAGATCGGCGACCCGGCCGGTGTCGATGCGAGGTACGGGCACGGCGGGCGCGGTCACGGCGTCGCCGACCGGCGTGGTCAGGCCGACAGTGGTGCTCGTCATGGGCGTCTTCTCACTTTCGGATCGTCAGGGAAACGCAAGGGCGGGCTCACGGTCATCGGCCGCGCGTGCCGGCGAAGGCGAGCACGTGCAGCCGGGTGGTGAAGTGCCAGTGCCGGGCCGCGACCGCGTCCGCGAGGTCGCGGGTCGCCGCGAGCACCGCGTCGGCGGTGGTTCCTTCCGGCATCACCCACACCGGCGAAAGCCGGTGGACGGCGGCCAGTTCACCGATCCGGTCGAGGTCGGCGGGACGGGTGGCGACGAACTTGAACACCGCTCTTCCGGACACCGCGAACGCCTTCAGCGCGGAGGGCACGATGCTCTTGCTCTCGTCCTGCCCGAAACTGCGGATCTTCGGGGAGACGTTGAACCGGACCCCGTCCACGAGCAGAGCCGGGTCGGGTACGAGGGTGCCGTTCGTCTCGAACTCGATCCGCTTCCCGGCGGCCAGCAGCTCCCGGACAAGCGGGACCAGCCGCTGCTGCTGCAGAAGCGGCTCGCCGCCGGTGACCACCACCAGCTCCACCGGCGACGACGCGGCCCACGCCACCAGGTCCGCCACGGACAGCTTCGTGGACTCCTCGCGCGGGTCGAACTGCGTCCAGTCCCAGGTGTACTTCGTGTCGCACCGCGAGCAGGTGAGGTTGCACCGCGACAGCCGGATGAACAGGGCAGGATGCCCGAGGCTGGGCCCTTCACCCTGGAAAGTCGCGGTCTCGACCCCGAAACGCTCGGCGACGATCAGGCCCGTCGACAGCCCGGCCACAGGCGCGGCGGGCACGGTCACTGCCCGTTCACCGCCTCTTCGACGTCGAACCGGGCCCAGCTACGCCGGGTCTCGCGGACCAGGACCGCCGCCAGCCGGCCCGGAATGGACGGCTGGACGTTGTCGATGAACCAGCCGGCCAGGAACCGCGCCAGGTTCTCCGAGGTCGGCTCGACGGGAAGGACCTCGTGGAGGTTGCGGTGGTCGAAGGCGGAGTCCAGGAACGCCTTGAACGGAGCGAGCGCACCGAAGTCGGTGACGAAACCCGGCTCCGCCAGGGACGACGCGGTCAGGACCACCTCGACCTCGTAGCTGTGACCGTGCTGACGGGCACACTGATGCCCCGGCGGCAGTCCGCAGAGCTGGTGACCGGCCTCGAAGTCGAACCTCTTGCCGATGGTGAAGGTGCCGGTCGGCACCGAGACGGAAAGCAAATCCATGACTGCTCCTCAGAAGTCGAGAGCGGGCCAGGTCAGGCCCTGGGGGAGTCCAAGTTCCTCGGCGGAAAGGTGAGTTCAGATCCGGCGGACTGCGGCCCGGGGGTCTGTCCCGACACGGGGACACCGGATCGGAGGTGGGGGAGGGCAGGGCCCTGCGGACGCCTGCTCCCACCGTGCATCCGCACCTGACCCACCGTCATTGCCGGTGTCGTGTAGGAACATTGACGGTGCTGCGCAATATCCGTCCGGTGTCCGCGTGGACCGGGGCGGCCCAGGCGCACAGCCGAACAGCGAAGGGGCGGGGGATGGGCGGAGTTTCCCGGAGTCGGCGTGCCGAGATCCAGCGCGAGGCGTCCCGGATCCGCGCCCGGTGCCAGCGCGACGGACACACACACGAACGGATCGTCGCCACCTTGTGCTCCGCGCTGCCCGAACTCACCGCGCTGGAGGCGTGGCGTCTGGCACTGGGATGGTCGAGAGCCCAGGCGATCCGCGAAGTCGCCGCCGCCTACCGGGAAGACGGCCTGCTGCCACCCGGTCTGACACCGGCCATGCTCTGCCGTTACGAACACGGGCAGGATGCTCCCGGCGACGAGTACCGGCTGATGATCTCCCGCGCCTACGGCGCCCGCCCCGACCAACTCGGCCTGGCGACACACTGTCTGTGGTGCAGCACCTGCGCGTCCCCACCACCACTCCACTACGGTCGGCACCAGAACGAGGAAACGAGTACAGGGCGAGAGGGAACCATGACGACCGACAGCGGACTGCCCGCCATCCGCGAATCCGTCCAGTGGGCTGTCCTGGATGCACCCGGCGGCTCCCCGGCCCTGGCTGCCCTGGCCGAGGCCGCCGTGGAGCACTACGCCCTCAACTACAGCAAGCACCCGCCCGCTGTCCTCCTGAACGAGGTCCGCGGAACCCGCCAGGTCCTCGCCACTGCAGTGGCCACGGCGGACCAGCCAACCGCACTGGAACTGCGCCGTCAGGTGGGCTGGCTGTCCGCGCTCCTGGGCAACCTCTCGTACCACCTCGACGACCGCAGCGGTGCCCGTGCCCACCTCACCCTCGCCAGCGCCTTCGGTGAATCCACCCGCGAACCGGCGCTCACCTCCTGGGCCAGCGGGGCACTCTCCATGGTCGCCATCGCCCGCGAGGACTGGAGTCACGCCCGCGAGCACGCCGAGTACGGCCTCGGGCACGCACCCCCGGGACTGCGCCGCGCCCAACTCCTCGGCTGGGCCCTCCTGCCCACCCTCGCCGCACTCAAGCGCGTGCCGGAGGCCGACGACGTCGTCGCCGAGAGCGACGAGATCATGAGAACCGCTACAGAGCTGCCCGGCCGCTTCGGCTACGACCGCGCCGAACACCGCCTGCACGTCGCCGAGGCCCACCTCACCCTCGAACGGTACGACCGGGCCGCCGACGTCGCCCACGAGTCCATCGCCGCCGCCCCGCCCGAGACCCCCGGCTGGGCGGCGGCCACCCTCGTCCTCGCCCTCGCCGAAGCCCGCGACGCCCCCGACCAGGCAGCCACCCGCGCCCTGGGCGTCCTCGACTGCATCCCGCCGGGACGGCTGCGCGCCACCGCCCGCACCCGCCTGGCCCGCCTCGACCGCCTCCTCGGCGACTCGGCCGCTCCTGCGGCGACCGAACTCGCCGAACGCCTGCGTGCCCTCCCCGCACCGATCCGTACCGACGGAACCGCCGCCTAGCCGCTGCGGCGCGCCGCGACGCCCGATGCCTGCGGGAAGTCTGTGTATGCCGGCGCCCGGCCGCGAGTTCCTGTTCAAAGCTGTGCCCCGTTCGACAAACGGGTCAGGACGCGGTGTGCGGTATGAGCGGACGGGTTGTTGTGCCGGAGGGCGAGCTGGGTGGCGCAGTGGAGCGTGACGAGGGAGACGAGTGTGTGGCGTTCGCGGGTACTGAGCCGGCGGCCGTATCCCTGGAAGAAGGCGGTTCGCAGGTGGTCGCGAGTGATCCAGCGGGAGGCGATGTGGGTGAAGTCGTACACGGCGGGGGCGAAGCGGCTGGCGCTGAAGTCGGTCAGGGCGAGTTGGCGGGTGGTCGTGGACCGTGTCCAGGACTCTTCGCGGAAGTTGCCGTGGGTGAAGCTGATTTCTTCGGCTTCCGCTTCACGGAGGTGCGCGATGTGTGCTGAGGCGAAGTCGCGTTCGTCCGGGGACAGGGGCGAGGGCTGCATCAGGGTGAGGATGCGGTCGGCGCGGTCGGCTGTGTGGCGCAGGGCTGTCCGGGCGGTGGCCAGGGCGTGGGGCGGGGGCTGGAGGGCTTGGTGGAGGGAGGCGAGGAGGGTGCCGGCGCTGCGGTAGGTGTGGATGTAGGTGCCGGGGAGCAGCCGGGTGCGGGTGACGGGGATGCCGGGGAGGGCTGTGGTGATGAGGGTGAGGCGGGGGTGGGAGGCGGCGACGAGACGGGGGACGCCGGCGGGGTCGAGGGCGCCCAGGACGCGGGAGTGGGCGTAGATTTCCCGGCGGAAGGAGCGGGGGCTCGTCGCATGTTTGACGATGTATCGGCGGCCGTCGGGTCGGACGGCGTGCCAGGAGTAGTGGTCGAGCACGGGCTGCAGCTCGACGGGGCCCAGGACGCTCTCGATCCAGGTCTCCAGCGGGGGCAGGGGCGATGACGGGATGATCGCTGGCTGTACGGAGCGGGTCATCACGCTCATTCCCCCGCTTCTGTCAGGAGAGGGATGAACTCGGTGTCGTAGGCGGCGAGCTGTTGCCGGGGGTCGGTGCAGGAGCCGAAGCGGTGGGCTTGCCGGGTCAGGGAGAACAGCAGGTTCTCCGTGATGGCAAGGATGCGGTCGAAGGATGTGTGGGGCAGGGGAGTGGTCATGTGGCGGACACCTGTGCCGCGGTGTGCGGATGAGTGAGAAGACAGGAGATGGCGGTGGACCCGGCAAGTGCCGGCTGTTCGCCTTTCCAGACTCTTCCATTGGTCCGGAAAGGGTTTTTCTGCTCACTTCTTCGTTTCTGGGAAATCCATGCCTAGGGCCAGAAGCTGCTGGTATCGTTCTGCTTTGAGTTTCCCTTGGCGGTATTTCTGGACGCAGGTGTTCAGCCAGCTGCGAGGGCGCAACAGGATGGGCTTTTCGACGACGCAGCTACTCGGGATGTTCAGGTGGCCGTACTGGTCTTTGAATTCGGTCACGAATTTGATGTGCAGGTCCCAGCGGTATTGCAGTGAATCCCAGATGAAGCCGATACGGTTCAGGCTTTCGTGCTGTTCTGGGGTGAGTCGATCCGGGTGTGAGCGAAATTTTGATACCTGTTGGCCTATGTTTCGACCGCGAAGGGTGTATGTCTGAGGTATGTCCAGATGGCTGTTCCAGATCATGAATTCGCGGCAGTCTGAAATGAACTGGTTCCAGATGTATTCTGCACGGTCCCAGATGAATCCCTCTTCGTCCAGGGCTGCGATTTTTATGCTTGAGACCTGGCCGAGTGGGCGGGAGGTGCGCAGGCTGGCGCATATTTGACCGAGAGTGTACTCTCGGTCGCCTCTCCTGACTTTATATGATTTCGGCACGTCCAGGTGGCCGTACTCTTTCTTGAATTCTCTCAGTTCGCGGATCAGTTCCTGAAGTTTTTGGTCGAGGACTGACCATGTCATTCCGAGGGCTTCCCATTCCTCGATCTGGGAAGTCGAGAGTTTGTTCAGCTTGTACAGCTTGCGCAGGTAGGAGATGAAGCGGCCCAGGCCCAGTCCGGTGGGGGTGCGGTAGTCCTCGTGGACGAGGAGGTCTCCGTGTTCGGTCCGGTAGATCTCGGCGGCCTGGAGGTATTCGGACCATATGCTGGTGGTCGCTCGTACGGTCCGTACTGTGATGGCGGCTGCGAAGTCCGCAGGGACAGGAATGCCGCTGAAGGAGAGCCAGTCGGGCAGTTCGCCCTCGGTGCTGTCGCCGAGCCGGACTCTTCCGGTGGCGGTAGGGGCAGCGAGGGAGCGGCGGGCTGTTTCGAGTTGGCGGTGGAGTGTCTCGTCGTGCGAGGCGAGGGCCCGCACGGTCTGCCAGACCGGGCCGAAGGGAGTGGAGTTCAGCGCGGTTTCGGGGTCTTGGTCTTCTTGGAGGAAGACCGGGACCATGACGGTCGCGGTCTTGGGCCGGCTGCGGTCGCTGAGCCGCATGGCACGGCCGGTGCCCTGGATGGTGTCGATCGTGCTGCGGGGGGCGAGGAAGGCGACGGCGTCCACAGCGGGGACGTCGACTCCTTCCGACAGGACGCGAGCGTTGGAGACGACGACCAGGCCGTCCTCCTGCCCGGCGAGCCTGTCCAACGCCCGTCGTCGCTGGGCGACGGTCTGGCGGCCGTGGACGTGTTCGGCGATCAGAGAGACGGGACGCTGGTCGGCAGGCAGAAGAGAGTGAGCGTGAGGCAGCAGGGTGGCGAACCATTTCGCTTCGGCGATGCTGCCGTGGTAGGTGATCATGCGCCGGATGCCGTGTTCGTGTGCGGCGCGCAGCACGGCGAGCTGTTTGGCGAGCATGGGGGCGGAGATGCCGGTTCTTCCGACACGCAGGAAGGCGCTGTCCTGGCCGAGGAGCTGATGGGCCTCGCTGCTGGTGACGACGGGGACCACGAGGCGGTAGCGGGCCAGCAGGCCGAGGTCGATGGCGCTCGCGAAGGGCAGCCGGAAAGCGATCGGCCCGTAAAGACGTTCGTCCGTCATGCTGATGACACTGTCGCCTTCTCCGTCGAGGATGCGGGGAGTGGCGGTGAGATACAGACGGCGACGTGCCGTGATGATGTTGTCGTAGTGAATGGCTGACCAGGCTTTTCCTGCGGCTCCCGCACTGCGGTGAGCCTCATCGATCACAGCGATGTCCGGCGCTCTCATTCCGTGGCGCGACTGGGCCTCGGCCAGAATGTGGAGACTGGCGTAGGTGCAGGCGACAGTCAGCGGTCCGGAGCCGGCGGTGAGGCCGGCAAGCTCGGCGGCATCACCGGCGACCCGGGTATCAGCGGAGGTGAGTTCGTCCTGGAGTCCCGTGCGCCGGGCGGAGAGGACCTCATGGTCCGAGCACACCGCGACGATCTTCCCCAGTCGGCGTCGGCCGAGCTGCTGAGCCCATTCCGTCATTGTCTGCCGGACCAGCTCCAGGGTGGGAACGACCACCAGACGGTATCGGGAACCGGCCTCGGCGATACGCCCGGCGACTTCTGCGCCTACTCGGGTCTTGCCTGTTCCGCATGCCATCACGGCCGTCGCCCGGCTGGAGTCGGTCAGGCTCTTTAACAGGGCTTCCACCGCTTCCTGCTGGTGAGGAAACAGAGGCGGAGGGGTGAGCTGGTCCACTGTCGTTCGGTTCCTTGTTTGAGCGTCAGACGAAATAGAGGGGGAAGGGGGCGTTCTTCGGCGGGAATACCGCATCAGTGGTTTGGGCAGGCAGGGCATGGCGAGCGCAGCGAAGGGGTTGGCCCGCGCCCGCGCAGGGATAGCTCTTGCGGCGGGGCCGGTCAGGCGGCGGTGAGGACGGCGTCCAGGACGACGGGCTTGTGGTCGGAGACCCGGCCGGTGTCGTGGGTGCGGTAGGCGTGGACGGTGAGGTTGTGGACGAGGGCGTGGTCGAGGCGCATGGGGGTGGGCTCGTTCGCGTAGTAGTGGCCCACCGTTGCGGTCCGGGGCTGACCGGTGAGGGTTTCCGGGTTCTGCCAGCCGGAGTTCAGCAGGACCTGGAAGGCGCGGGTGTCGGCGTTTCCGAAGGCGCCGTCGGCCTGCATGAGGCGGTAGCGGGGCTGGAGATTGGGGGGAACGTCGGCCCAGTCGATGGCGTCGTCGGGGTGGGGGCAGTTGAGGTCGCCCAGGAGCAGGGCCCGGTCGGGTTCGCCGGGGAAAGGGCCGGCGTAGTCGGTCATCCATCCGGCTTCGGCGAGGCGGGTTGCGCCGTCGGTCCAGCTCAGGTGGGTGGCCAGGACGTTGAAGTCGCCGCTGCCGTCGGACGGGGCGCCGTGAGGACGTAACCGGGCCTTGATCAGGGCGTGGTGGAAGATCTCGGCGCCGCGCAGCCGGACCTCGACCAGGAAGAACCGGGCGGGGTTGTGCAGGAGCATCGTGTAGTTGCGGCCGTCGCCGACCCGGGAGGACGCCATCTTGGTGACGGTCAGGCCGAGTTCGGCCGCGACCATCTCGGCGCGGTCCTTCTCGTCCCAGCGGGTGCATTCCTGGAGCGCGAGGATGTCAGGCCCGAGTTCGGCGAGGTACCCGACCTGGGCGTCGAGCCGTACCTCGCCGGCTCCGTCGAGCCCGCCGTTGAGCAGGTTCCAGCTGACCGCGCGGAACAGGAGGCCGGCCGGGGACAGCGAGGCGGAATCAGAGGGCGCGGTGGGCGAGGTGAGAGTGCTGCCGGGCGCGGTGGTCTTGGTGTTCATGGCCTGTCCGGGAAGGGAGGAAGCGGGGAGCGGACGTCTCCCGCGAGGGGCGGAGAGTGCCTCTCGTGGGAGATGGCGGGTCAGTGGATGCTGAGGTCGTACGGGGGCAGGGGGGTGATGGTGCGGCGCTGGGCCTCGATGAACTGCCGTCGGCTGTAGACGACTTCGACGGCCCTGTGGTCGGAGAAGTCGACGTCGTGGACGATGACGTCGATGATCGCGGTGACCGTGTGCGGGTCGTTGTACACGCGGTCGATGCGGCGTGGTCCTCCCTGTTCCTGGGACGATGCGGCGTGGCCGGCGGTGGGGTCGAGGGCGTGGGGGAGGCCGAGGGTGTGGGCGGCGTGGCGGGCGGGGTCGTGCAGGCCGCAGGCCAGGAGGGTCTCGTCGAGGTAGGTGCAGCTGGTGCGGGAGCCGTCCGGGCTCGCGTTGCTGCGGTGGACCCTGTGGGGGCGGTCGGTGATACCGGGGCTGGACCAGTCGATGTGCGGGACGGATTCTCCGTGGGGCAGCGGGTATTCGTTCGCGTCCCCGCCGCCGATGAACGCGCTGCCGGTCTTCATCTTGTCGGCGAAGGCGGTGATCTCGTCGGCCTCCCGTTCGCGTCCCCGGGGGGAGTTGAAGGCGGCGTGCCAGCTGAGGAGGATGATGTCGCGGTCGGGGACCTCGGGGAGGCGGACGATCACGTTGGTGGGCGGGGTGCGCCAGATGCCGGCGGGGTGGTCGTACTGCCGGACGATCTCGAACGTGGCGGTGTTCACGAACAGGCCGGTGGGGTTACGGCCGAAGCCCGGCATGGCGAGGAAGCCGCGCATACCGAGGGCGGTCTCGGCGGCGTGCAGGCGGCGGTGGCCGTCGTCGCGGCTGTAGGTCAGCTCCTGGCGCAGGAGGATGTCCGGCCGGAGCCCGGTGAGGAAGTCGTGGGCGTCGTGCCACCGCTTCGGGAGCCGGCCGTTCTCGGCACGGCCGCCGTCGTGCTCCAGGTTGAAGGTGACCACTTTGATCACGGACTCGCCGTACGGGATATTCATGGAGGTTCTCCTCGGAGTTCGGGGGACAGCAGTACGCGGGGGAGACGGGGGCGTCAGGGGAGGCGGGCGATGCCGCCGTGGATGTCTGTGGGCTTGGGACGGGTGCCGGGGCCGGGGCGCCACAGGGACACGGGGCCGATGCCGGGGTCTAGCGGCTGCAAGTCCTCGTAGAAAAGGGCGAGTTGCACCGGGGAGCGGAGGGCGTAGGGGGTACCGGTGGCGTTGTGGTCGTGCTGGGCGCGGACGAGGTCGGGGCTGGTGTCGACGGCGTCGTGGTGCACGAGGAAGCTGCCGGGAGGCAGAGCACCGGTGAGGCGGCGGACGATCGCGGTGGCCTGGGGGGTGTCGGGGATGTGGCCGAGCACACCCAGGAGCAGCAGGGCGACCGGCCGGCCGAAGTCGAGGACGGTCCGTGCGGTGGTGAGGATCGTCTCCGGGGTGCGGAGGTCGGCGTCGATGCAGGCGATGGAGCCTTCGGGGGTGCTGGGGCACAGGGCGCGCAGGTGGGTGGTGACGTGGGGGTCGTGGTCGGCGTACACGATCCGGGCGTGCGGGGCGATGGACTGGGCGACGGCGTGGGTGCTGTCCGGGGTGGGCAGGCCGGGGCCGATGTCCAGGAACTGACTGATGCCCAGCTCGATGAGATGGGTGACCGCGCGGATGCGGAAGGCGCGCGCCTCGCGGACCATCTCCTTGATCTGCGGCGCGGTGCGCTGGAAGTCGTCAGCGGCAGCGCGGTCGATCTCGTAGTGGTCCTTGCCGCCGCCCCAGTAGTTCCAGACGCGGGCGGAGGAAGGGACGGCGCTGTTGATGAGCATGGGCGGTCCGGTCGGCGAGGTGGAGACGACGGGTCGGGGCGGGGGGCCGCCGGGACTGCCGGCAGGTGTGGTGCGGGTGGCGAGGAGGATGCGGGCGGTTTCCCGGCTGCCGGGGGTGGTCCAGGTGCCGTAGGAGCCGCGGGTGGTGAGCAGGCCCTCGCCGGCCAGCAGGCCGACGGCTGTACGGACGACGTGGACGGACTCGGGGAGCTGGTGGGCGAGGGTTTTCTGGGAGGGCAGTCGCCCGGCGGCGTCGTCGGCGATCCGGGCGATGAGCGTCCAGCGGACCGCCTCGGCACGGGCCCGGTGGGTGCCGGGCAGCGGCCAGTGCTCGGTGCGCCCGTCCACGGTCACGCCGATGAACAGGCCGTTGCGCACCGTCTCGGTCTGGGGACCGGTGACGACGGTGCCGCGGGGCCGTACGGACAGCAGCAGCTTCTCGGCGACGAGGCGGGGGATCACCTGCTTCACGGCCCAGAGCCGGGTGCCCAGGTCGGCAGCGAGTTGCACCGGCGGAGGCAGGACGCTGCCGCGGGGGTAGATGCCGTCGGTGATCCGGCTGCGCAGCGCTGTCAGGGTGTAGTCGGTCCAGTTGTCGTAGCCGTCCGGGACGTCCGGGGCCCGGCGCAGTCCGCCGCGTGGGCGTGGGACGTCCTCCCTGATGAGGATGTGCTGGACGACGCGGCGGGAGTAGACGGTGCGGGCGCTGATACGGCCGATCGTGCCGCCGGCGCGGTAGGCGTCCGCGACCGCGGCCCTCACCGCGGGGTCGGCGGTCTGGGCGGCGATGCTCCGGCGCCGGATGGTGGGCAGGCCCTCCAGGTGCTGGTGCCACGCGGGCCGGGACCGCGGTGGCGCCGCCGGAACCGTCTGTCCGGTTGCGGGGCTGGGCGTCGTGGTGGTCATCTTCTCTCGCTGCTGGTCGTGCGCTGCGACGGGGGGGAGGAGGGCTGGGGGTGCGGGGTCCCTTTGCGACTCCGTGCCGCCGACTGCCCGGAGGCGCAAAGGGAGTTGAGGAGGGTGCCCCGCCGCCGTGCCCGGGGGCGGGTGAGCGGCCCGGCGGCGGGGCTGGGTCCCGCGCGCGGCAGTCGGGGGTCCACGGGGTGCCGTGCGCGGGTGGTTTTCAGGCGTGCGCGGGGATGCTGTCCGGGTCGGGGTCCTGGTGCCAGGCGTGTTCGGCGGCGAGGTGTTCGGACCACTGGATGGGTGCGCCGAGGAGGTGGTCGGCGAGGAGGATGCGCTGGGTCTCGCCGGTGCCGGCGGGGGAGTAGATCATCTGGGTGTCGCGCCACAGGCGCTGGAAGATGTGGGCGGTGTCGTGGGCGTGGGAGCCGTGGAGTTCGGCGGCGTCGCGGCAGGAGTCGGCGGCGAGCTGGTGGCCGAGGTATTTCGCGGTGATGAGGTCGGCGTCGCAGCTGGTGGGGCTGTCGAGGTTGGCGGCTGCGTGGTAGAGGAGGGAGCGGGCCGCGTGGAGGCGGGCCTGGATGGCGCCGAGGCGGTCGCGGACCACGGGGAGGTCGGTGAGGGCCCCGTTGTAGCGGGGGCGGTCCTTGAGGAAGTGGACGGTGGTTTCCGCGATGGCTTCGTGCAGGCCGAGGCTGAGGGCGCCGAGGTTGAGGCGCCCGGTGAGGATGCTGCTGGACTGGGCGACGTGCAGGCCCTTGCCGACGTCACCCAGAACGTGTTCGGCAGGAACCCGGACCTGGTCGAGGACGAGGGTGCCGAGGGAGAAGCCGTGCAGGCCCAGGCGGGGGCGGTGGGGGCGGAGGGTGACGCCGGCGTCGCCGCCGTCGACGACGAACGCCGTCAGTGCCTCGGTGGCGGAGAGCGGTTCGCCCGGTGGCGCGGTGCGGGCGATCACCACGTGTCTGCCGGCGAGGTGGAGGTTGCCCACGCACGCCTTGGTGCCGGTGATCAGCCAGCCGCCCTCGCCGTCGGGTTCGGCCGTTGTCTCGATGCCGCCGAGGTGCCCGCCCGCCCAGGGCTCGGTGACCGCGATCGACCACAGCACCGTCCCGTCCGCGACCGACGGCAGCCAGCGGCGTTTCTGCTCGGCCGTCGCGAAGCCCAGCAGCGCGCCGACGGGGATCAGGGTGGCCTGGAGGATCGCGGCGGCGGACGCCGAGATACGGGCCAGCCGGTGGACCAGGATCGTCCGGGCGACATGACCGGCGCCCATCCCGCCGTACTCCGGCGGGATCATCACTCCGAACCAGCCACGCTCGCCCACGATGCGGGCCAGCCGCTTCTCCACCCTCCCCGGTGATTCCTCCATCGCTTTCACCCGGGGAGCCGCGTACGTGAACGCGAACGTGTCGGCCTCGCCCCACAGGTGTTCGTGCCGGGGGGTGAGGTAGAGACCGAGGGACGGTGGTGGCGGGGTGGGCATGGCGTGCATGGTCGTCTCCCTCTGTCAGGGGCGGGGGCGGCGGCAGGCGTCTGGTGTCGCGCGGGCGGGACGGCGGGGGGTGGTCAGTGTGGTGCGGGGGCGCTGCCGGTGACGGTCTGCATGACGGTGGCCGCCGAGGCGACGGTGATGTCGCTGATGCGGACGGCGTCTTCGACGGAGCGGGCCTCGGGGTCGATGAGGCAGACCGTGCCGATGACGATGCCGGTGCCGGGATCGATGAGGGGAGCGCCGAAGTAGGAGAGGATGCCGACGCTGTCCACGACGATGTTGCTGCTGAAGCGGGGGTGGGCGTGGACGTTGGGCAGGGGGAGAGCGAGGCGGCGCTCCACCACATGGGGGCACCAGCCGTGTTCGATGCTCATGGTCCGGTCGACGGTCACGTAGCCGCTGCCGGGCGGGGGCTGGTGCAGCCCGACGAAGGTCTGTTCGGTGAAGAACAGGTTCACCATCGCGTACGCCATCCGGGCCGCGGTGGCCATCTCTTCGGCGATCTCGTCGAAGACCGGGTCCGGGCCGGGGACGAGGCCCAACTGCCGTATGAGACGCAGGCGGGCGTCGAGCGCGACGTCGTGCGCGCTGACACAGTCGCTGTCCGCGCGGACCAGGCCGGGCGAGGGCCAGACCGCGTCGGGGGCGGCGGACGGCGGACGGAGTGCGCGGTCGGTCATGGGGCGTCCAGGAGGTTGTGGTGATGATTGAGGGCGTGGGTGACGAGGGTGACCAGGGCGGAGGCCACCAGGGGGCGGCGGCGGGCGTCGATGGTCATCACCGGGATGCCGGGGCCGACACCGAAGGCATCGCGGACGTCCTCGGGCTCGTAGCGGTGGGCTCCGTCGAACTGGTTGAGCGCGACGATGAAGGGCAGTTCCTGCTGCTCGACGAAGTCGGTGACGCGGAAGCTGCTGTCGAGCCGCCGGGTGTCGGCCAGGACGATCGCCCCGATGGCGCCGCGGGCGAGTTCGTACCAGATGCCGGTGAAGCGTTCCTGGCCCGGCGTCCCGAACAGGTGCAGGTCCAGGGTGTCGATGCCGATGTCGATGCCGGGAACGTCGGTGATGTCGAGGGTGATGCGGCCGTAGTCCATGGCGACCGTCGTGGTGCTCTTGTGCTCCACCCCGTCCAGGCAGTCGGTGCCGGTTCCCGCTTCGGTCAGGTACTCCTCGGTGGTCAGCGGCTCGAAGTCGCTGACCGCCCCGATGCTGGTGGTCTTGCCGACGCCGAAGCCGCCGGCGACGAGGATCTTCAGCCCCAGCACCGTGCCGGGCCGGGCCGGGTCACGCCCCTTCACCGAGGTCATGGGTGCCTCACCCCGCTCTGAGGCGGGGGACGGCGGACGGGACCTCGGGCCAGATCCGGTGAAGACCGACAAGAACTGCCTCCAGGAGTTGCGTGCTGGCGCCGTCTGCGGTGCCGTGGGTGAATGCGTGCAAGGGCAGGCGGAGGGCCTCGTCGTCCACGAGGTCGGAGACGATCACCTTGATGACGCCGACCGGGCGGCGCAGCAGGCCGGCGAGTTCGGCGACCGACCGCTGACGCTCCTCGCACAGGCACACGACGTGTCCGTACTCCTCGCCCGCGTCCGGGCGGGGACGGCCGGGACCGGCGGTGAGGACCGTCTCCAGGCGCAGGTCGTGCCGGGGCCACACCCTGCCCTGGGTGAGCAGGTAAGGACGCACGAAATCGGACTCCTCCTCCCGCACGGCGGGGCGGGACCCGGGGGAGATCACCGGCCGTCAGCTCCCTGCGCACGGTCGGCGACCATGAGGTAGGGGGTGAACTTCTGGGTCAGCTCGCTCATCTCGTAGCCGACGGCGGCGAAGTCCGCCCGCTCGTCGGCCATGACGCACAGCACCGTGCTGTGCATTCCGTTCCTGCCGCCCGGCGCGTTCGGGAACAGGCTGGTGCGGCCCGTGCTCTGCACGAAGATGCACCGGTCGTCGTACTCCAGGAGGATCTGCCTCGGCGGGCCCAGCGGGCGTCCGTCCGGGCCCTGGGCGTTGGCGGCGAGCGAGGCGATGCCCGACATGGCTGCCGCCTGTTTGTCCGCCCAGTCCCGGTCCAGCCCGTTGTCGAGCAGCTTGATGCCGTCCCGGGAGACCAGCAGGGCATGGGTGACGCCGGGCACGGAGTCGGTGAACTGTTCCAGCAGCCAGGTCAGCGCCTTGAGCGCGTCCTCCTCGATGAGGGTGGTCGAGGTCATGTCCGATGCGGTCATGGTTACTCCGTTGCGGTGGTGGCCGCCTGTCGCGGGGCGGGCCGGTGGGGGAAAGGAAGGAAAGGCTCAGGGGCGGGTGGGGGGCGGAGGGGCGGAGTGGGCGGCTTTCCGCTGGCCTGCGCGGAACGCCGCGAACGTGCTCGGCGTCGCCCGGCCGGCCGGGGCATCACGCAGCGGGGCGGCCGGCGGCGGGACGGAAGACCGTTTCCGCCGGGGCAGCGACGGCACCTCCTCCTGGCGCGCGCCATCGGCAGGAGCATCTGTCCGGGGCCCGGCGGAGGCGCGGGAGGGCAGGCCCGGGGCTTGGACGGGCGCCTCGTACGCGTCCTGTGCCCGTGCCGGTGCGTGCACGGCAACGGCGGACGGCTGCGGCGGCGGGGCTGTCTGAAGATGCCGGGAGGGCACGATCACCGACGCCGTGGTCCCGCCGGCGGGGTTCTCCCGCAACTCGACGACGAACTTGTGGCGCTGCGCGATCACCGCGGCCGTGACCAGCCCCACCGTGCCGGCACTCACCCGCGCCGCGACGTCACTCTGCCGAGGATCTTCGAGAAGCCGGTTCAGGTCCAGCCGAAGCCGCGGCGGCATCCGCACCGCACGGTCCTCCACGAGGATCTCGACCCCGACCGCCACCCGCTGCGCCCACATCATCACCGGCGCGTCCGGCGAACTGAACACCGTGGCGTTCTCGACCAACTCAGCCACCAGGTGCGACAGTTCAGGGCCTGCCGCCCCCGACACGGCGAGCTGGCTGCCCGCGTCCGCCGACACCACCCGCACCCGCGCATACTGCTCGATCTCCGCGACCGCCCCGCGCAGCACATCCGTCAGCCGCACCGGCGTCCCCATCCGGCGCGGGGAGTCCCCGCTCAGGATCGCGACGCTCTCCGCCCACCGCCGCGCCCTCGTCGCCTGATGGTCGAGCTGGAATATCTTTTCCAGCAGATGCGGGTCAGCCGTCAGATGCTCCAGCTCGTCCAAGGTCGCCACCATCCGCACCGTCAACGCCTGCTGACGCTGCTGAACCCGCCGCAGCAACGCCAGCTGCACCCGCTCCAACGGCTTCTGCTGCACCCGCAGCAACGCCCGGACCGCCGTTCCCTGAAGAGCGGAGAACTCCGCTTCCATCAGAGCCCCCGGCCCCTCTTCCTGGGACTGCCTCCCTGCCGGCGGCACTGGAGGCTGCTGGCCCTGGCACAGCTGATCCGCCGACCACACCACGGCGTTCGCCGTGGCCTCCACCGCCGCTGTGACCCGCTCCCGCTCGGCAGCCCGTACTTCCTGCCACCGCTCCTCCACCTCGCGCGCCAGATGCCGGGCCAGGAAGAACCCGTAGACGCCCGCGACGGCCACCGCGCACAGCACCACCACGACCACGTCCGATGCCGAGGTCAAAGAGCCCTGCACCAGACAGAGCGTGCACAGCCCCAGCGTCACCAGGATCAGCAACGGCGCAACCCCCGCGGCCAGCCGGAGCCGGCCGAGCAGAAAGGTGTCCGGTCTGGGCGTGCGGCGCTGCCGGTGAACACGGCGATGCGCGACGGGGCGGGCGGAGACAGACATGAATCAGCTTCCTCAGCAGTCGTGTTGAACGGGCGGGCCGAAAACCGGACCACGGCCCACATCGGCGGCGATGACAGGCAGCTGGGCCCAGACCGCCTTGCCGGACCCGTCCGGCTGACGGCACCACCTGATCTCCCCGCCCACTCCCCGCACGGAGTGCCCCCACCCGGGGACGCCGCTCGTGGCGATCATGACTGCGCTTCTGTGGGTACTTTGAGGCTGCACCAGGTCTCGGCACCGTTGTCCTTGGTGCCCCACTTGCCGCCGTGCTCGGCGACGAGGGCTTCCACGAGCACAAGTCCACGGCCTGATTCGGCATCGTCGTCGATCATCTTGCGTTCGGCTCCGCCCGTCATGCCGTCCGTGACGCTGATAAGCAGAAAGCCCTCCTCGACCTGGAGTCTTAGCGTGATCTGCTTGGCGCCGCTGTGAAGGACGGCGTTCGTCAACAACTCCGAGACGATGAGCAGCACTTCGTCGATCAATGCGCTCAGCCCGAAAAATCTGAGCTTGGCCGCGGCGATCCGGCGCATAACCTGCACCTTCATGGCGTCCTGGAGGCGGGGCGGACCGTTGTCGCCGCAGGGGGCGACTTCGATCCGCTCGTGCATCACTTCGCCATCGCGCTGGGAGACCGGGGACAGCTTCCGTACGGTTGTCGTCGTCATCACGTCCTCTGGGGGGCAGGCAGGACCGATCGGACGACGGCCCCGGCCCTGCGGAGGGGAGTCCGCGCCATGGGCCTGGCCAGCGGTTCGAGGAGGGAGCGCGCTTCGGCGAGGCATCGCGCAAGCGGGGGCGGGCTGGTCAGCAATGGCGCCCCGTCGATGGCCTGGTCGTCGTCCGGGGCCACCAACCAGCGCGCGGCCAGACTGGACGGCTGCAGGGCGGGGACGCGGATCATGTTGTCCCGTCCGAGGCAGCACGGCCGGGAAGTCCGCTCGGGCCAGAGGGAGTTCGCCATCAGGCCGTTCCATCGGTGCACCGTGCCCACGGGCACCATCACGGCGGCACAGCGCAGGTTCGCGAAAAGAACGGCGGGGCCGGTCGGTTGCTCGTACCGGGTGAGGAGGCGGTACGCCTCCTCAACCAATTTCTGGTCAGCCAGCACGATGTCGAACGTCACGCCGCAATGAAGGCGTCGCGGTAGGCGGGGGTTCGCGGCCCAGTGGTTGACAGCAGCTTCCGGACACGGAGCTGCCGCAGAGAACCACGTAGACAGAGTCGCGCTCTCGGCGACCATGCACGTCTCCATCGACCCTCCCGACCGCAGCACACACGGTGTTTGCTGCGCTACCTAGTGCAGCGGTCCGCAAGGGTGACGGCCAGGTCTTTTCACCGGAACTCTGCCTGCCTTCTACCGGACTTTTCCCGGACTTTCCGCATGACTTTTTTGCTGACCAGCGCTTTGAGCTGACGACACCCCGCGGGGCGCAGCCCTCAGCCGATACCGTGAGGCGAGACCGGATGGCGAGGAGCGGCCATGAGTGAACTCAAGCGGTTGCGCGAGAGCTTGAACCGAACTCAGGAGAAGGTTGTCGAAGACCTCTCCGCCCTTGCTGTGCGTCTCTACGAGGACCAGCGGATCAAGAAGCCGCCCACGTTCACCGTTCGGCAGCTATCGCGGTGGGAGAGCGCCAATCCACCATGGCCGCACCCGGCGATGCGTGCAGTCCTTGAGGCTTACTGGCGTCGCCCCGTCGAGCAACTGGGGTTCCGCCCACGTGGGAGCGAGAAGCCGCTCGGCTCTGTTGGCGTCGGCCCGGCGCCCCTGATCAGCCGATCACTCTCTGAACCCCCGCTCGTAGTCGGCTCCAGTCCACTCACCGATGAGGGGCCCCCGCCTTGGCTCGCCGACATCACCACCGGCACTGAAGCCCGCGACGAGTGGCTTATCGGAGCCGACGAGATCGAACTGCTGCGCGAAGCGGCTTCAGAGCTGTACGCGAAAGACCAGAAGTTCGGTGGCGACAAGCTCTGGAAGCGCACCAAAGCACATCTGTACTGGGTGCACCACATGATCGACCGCGGCACCTATGACGATGAGATGAGCAAGCAACTCCACGCCGTGGCCGGCGACTACAGCACCAGCCTCGGGTGGTTCTGCTACGACGCGGGCCTTCACACGAAGGCCCGGCAATACTTCGCCGAGTCCTTGAACGCCGCACACTTCACCAGCGATGACGTGCTGGCCAGCCGTACCCTCAGCAACATGTCCCGCCAGGCGGTCGACCTGAACAAAGGCCGTGAAGCCGTCAGATTCGCCCGGCTTGCTCAGACCCACGCGGAACTGTGGAACGCGCCTACCCGCGTCACCGCGCTCCTGGCTATCCGGGAGGCGCAAGGGTACGCCCGGATCGGGGACATCATCAACTGCGAGGCCGCCATCAAGCGGGCCTGGATGGAATGGGAACGAGGCGGCGACGACCGCGATCCGGACTGGGCCCTCTTCCTGAACCTCGCCGAGATGACCTGCCTTGAAGGCATGTGCCGTCTCGACCTTGGCCAGACTGCCCGCGCACAGCGTTTGCTCGCTGAGTCCGAACGACTCCAAGACGTCGCTCACGGACGTAACCGCGGCATGTGCCTGGGCAGCCTTTCCGCCGCGGCCCTGGCCAACGGCGACGTCGACCACAGCGTGGCTGCCACGAAGGAGGCCCTTCTCCTGGTCGAGGGAGGCATGTCCTCGACCAGAGCAGCCACACAGTTGAAGATCGTCCACGACGGACTGATTCCACACCGCCGCGCAAGCGGTGTGGGGGATTTGCTCGAACAGATCCGCGCTCACGTCGCGTGAGCGCGTTAAGGAGAGTGCACACAGTGGTGAGTGCGGAGTACCGGCGGCACGACGGAACGTCGGCCAAGGGCATCATGGATGAGCTGGTTGACGTCTACGCCCAGGTCTACGACGTCCCGCCATACATCGGTGACCCGTTCTTCTCCGTCGACTCGTTCCGCACCCGTCTGGAGGCTGCGTTCGACACCGAGGGGTTCGAGACGGTGACCGCCCGCCAGGAGGGTCGGATCATCGGCTATGTGCATGGCGCCACGTTGCCGGCGGACAAGCCATGGTGGGCGTCGCTCGGTAACCTTCGGCCAGCGGAACTGGTCGTTTTGGCCGACTCCGGGGGCATCTTCTGGCTGCGGGAGCTAATGGTCTTGCCGGGGCTCCAGAACCAGGGCCTCGGGCGGCAGATCCACGACACGGTCATCGCAGGTCGCTCAGAGAGTGTCACCGCACTGACCTGCATCATCGACAACCAGCCCGCCCACGATGCCTATCTGCGATGGGGGTACACGATTATGGGGCAGATCAAGCATGCCCCAGAATCGCCCATGTACGACGCGATGTACCTGCCCTCTCGCTGAAACCCGGCACACACATGACGCAAACAGTCACGAGTCATACCCCGGTCCCGGAGACCCCTGGTCGCCGGGACCGACCTACGCAAGGACCCGATGCCCTGTTCGTCTACGGCACCCTTCAATTCGATACCGTTCTCAAGGCCCTGCTGGGTCGGATACCCGAGCAGACCCCAGCGTCCGCTCCCGGGTATCGCGCAGCCGCGCTCGAAGGACGGGTCTACCCAGGTCTAGTCCGGCGGGCCTTCGGCGGATCAGCACCCGGTGTGCTCCTCCTGGACCTGAGCAACGAGGAGTGGCGCATCCTCGACGCGTTCGAGGACAAGCGGTACGACCTCAAGGAAGTTGCCCTGTCCAACGGCCAGACGGGGTTGGCGTACGTCTGGCCGGGCGGAGACGTCCGGGAGGATGACTGGAGCGCCGCAGAGTTCGAGCAACGCCATCTTGACGAGTACGCGGCGCGGTGTGCCCGACTCGCTCCCGGATTGGCCGCAGGCGAGCCGAAGACAGAATAGGTTGGGGCGTCCGGCGGGATGCCTGCCGGACGCCGTACCGATTCGGTCCTACCGGATCGGGTTTGAGTCGAGCAGGCCAATGGCGCCTCGCTGATCGCCGAGCGCGTCTACCCGCGCCGTGACACCCACGTGAAGGGCCTACGGGCGTCGGCGCCGATGCCACCGCGACCGGCCCGGTGATCGGCGTACGCGGGCCCCGACGGCTGCACGGCGCCGTAGTGCAGGCCCAGGACATCCGTGCGGTGACCGCCCTGTTGATCGCCGCTCTGGCCGCCGACGGCACCTCTACGATCCGGGGGATGTTCTGTATAGCGGCCATTGTCAGGCATGGCGGAAAACTAGGTATGCCGTCTCACGAGGTTGATGACCTCTGAACGGCCAGCAGGAGTCCGGCGACGCTCCCGGCCTCGGTGATACGGCCGGCGCGCACCGCTGCTACGGCCTCGCTGGTGGGCCACCACGCCGCAGTCATCCCGATTTCGGTCGCGTCTCGTCCGACGACGTTCGCAACCGGAGTGAGACCGGTTGCCACAACGAGGTGCAGGCGTGCGGCGGTGATCCCGGGCATTGGATCAAGCGTCGTCAGGTGTTCCAAGTGCTCGGCGACGAGTCCCGTCTCCTCGGCCAGCTCGCGCTGACCTGCTACTGCCGCGGTCTGCCCATCGGTGCTGCCGCCCGGCAGATGAAGCATCCGGCGTCCCTGGAGGTAGAAGTCGTCCTCGACCAGCAGCACGCGCCCCCGTGTGTCCAGAGCCACGACTCTGACCGTGTCGTGCACGGAGACGTGCTCATAAGTGCCGGTGCTGCCGTCCGGTCGCACGACCTGGTCGCGCCGCAGTGACAGGAACCGTCCCCGGTGCAGTTCTTCACTACCGAGCTTTTTCCAGCCCATGGCTCGTCAGGCTTCGGTTATGGAGGAGCAGGGTGACACGAGCAGCAGGCACTCTGGTGGTACCTGCTCCCGGCCGCCGAGCATGCCTGTATCGGGCACGTTCACCTGAGCCGCCTCGACCCGCCAGTGGTTGCGGCCGATACGTAGGACTGTGCCGACTGCCGGAGGGTGGGGCAGGTAAACAGTGCCGCTCGTGCTGACCTGGGTACCCTCCGCAGTGCACAGCGTCAGCCGGTAGTGCGGCGGAGGGCAGTACGCGCCTTCCTTCCGCAGCCGCGCCACGTCTTCGAACGCCTCGTCCGCCATCGTTGCCCCCTCGTCTCAACTTCCTTGTACGGGATCAACCTAGCCAGTGGCCCGACGCAGCCGGCCTTCGCCGACTTCGTGTAGCTGGCCTCCTGCGACACCACATCTAGGGCAAGGGCGGCAAAGGGAGCGGAAGGGATGTGCCGGTGATCTCGGCGAGATCGTCCAGCAGGGGCAGCAGTGCGGCGAGCCGGTCGGCAGGGCGCTCGTCCCAGGAGGTGACGGCGTCGCGGATGCGCCGTCCCAACCCGGGACGAGCGCAGTCCAACACCGTTTGATTCCGCTCCAGTTGATGGAGGAGATCGTCGATGTCTCCGGGGGGTGTCGCGCGCCGGGTGTCGCTGATGACCTGGCCGAAGGTCTGGCTTTCGGCCAAGCCGTGCAGCCCTACGTAGAGCACCCAGGCCGCCTGTCGTGTTTCCGGGTCCTGGTCCACGGCGTCATCGTATTCCCGCGCAGGTCCGGCCGGGGAGAGGCTTCTGTGTCTGATCACCATGGTCGTGTGGCGGCGGCTCAGCGTGTTTTGCGGATGGCTTCGGTAGCGGCCGTGGCGATGGCTGCGGGGGCGCTGGAGGGCTGGGGCAGGTGGAGCAGGGTGGTGCCTGGCAGGTGGAGGGAGTTTTTGGTGAGGGTGAGCTGGAGTACGGCGCAGCCGGCGGTGGCGAGGCGCTTGATGCGGGTGACGGCGTTTGTGGTTTCGTCCGGGGTGTACTGGGCGTCGGTGACGATCACGAGGAGGCGGCCGGTACCGGGGCGGCTGAGGTCGAGGCCGTGGTCGAGTGCGTCGATGGCGGCGTAAAGGTTGTGGCTGCCGCCGTTGGCGGCGAACGTCGTCACGCGGTCTGGCGCCCGGTGGGTGGGGCGGGTCAGTGCGGTCAGATCGTAGTCGTAGGCGATGGTGGCGGTGCGGGAGTCGGGGCCGGTCAGGGCTGCCGCGCGGGCCACGATCCAGGCAGCGGACGCGACGGGCTTGCAGGCGGCCGACATGGAGCCGGAGACGTCGACGGCGATGCCCACGCGCAGCGGTGGGGTGGGGGAGGTGCGGCGACGGGTGTGGGTGAACGGCTCTGCGGTGGGCACCGACCCGGCGGCGCGCTGGGCGTCGCGGGCGAGGGCCGCGCGCATGTTGAGGCGGCCGGGCGGGGTGGGGCTGGTGGTCCGTTCCTCGGTGCGTTCGCGGTAGGCGGCGGCACGGAGCGCGCGGCTCAGGCGCGCGGCGGCGGTCTGCTCGGCGGCGGTGGGCTTGCGGGTGCCGGTGACCGGGTTGTCATAGGGCGCCGGTGTGCCGTCGGGGTGGACGGTGGTGCCGCGGGGGTTGAAGACGCTCTTGGCGGTGGCGGCGGCTTTGCGTCGCTGGCCGGCCTGCTGGGCGCGGTCCTGGGCCTGTGCCTTGGACCGAGCGGCAACGGCAGTGGTGGCGGCGACGTGCGCCGCGCGGTCGGCTGCGTCGTTGGCGGCCATGCTGTCCATGACGGCCGTCACCGCGCCGGACAGCAGATCGGTGAGGTCCTGGGGCACCGGCAGGGCGGGGGCGGCGGTGTCCAGGGCGTCGCACCAGTCCTGGGCGTGGGCGAGCATGGTGGTGGCGTCGTGGTCGGCGCACCGGTGGGCCGCGGTCCAGATGCCGGTGAGGGTGGCCAGCAGGTCGGCGCCCAGGACCCGTTCGCACAGGTCTGCGACGGCTTGGGTCTCGCCGGCGTCCAGGATGCCGGCGTCCCGGCGGCCGAGGATCAGGGCCGCCGCGCCGGCGGCCTGCTCGATGCCCTGGATGCTGGGGTTGGCGATGTCGGGCATGACCAGGGTCCGGGCACTGGTGCGCAGGTACGGGCGGTCGGTGGGCCGCCTGACCAGATGGGCGCCTTCGACACGGCTCTCCTCCAGCAGGAGCGCGGCCTCGACGACACGGGGGTCCGCACCGGCCGGCTCCTCCCATACGGAGTGGACGGCGTGGGCGGCCTCGTGGACTATCACCCCCCACGCGGCGGGATAGCGCTCCTCGTCGCCCACGATCCGCGGACGGATTTCATGGGGATGGAGGGGGTCGAAGAGGCGGGAGTCGATCTCGATCTCCGCCAGGACGGGGATGTAGGCGGCGGGTGCGCCGCTGCGGGTGCCGGGGCGGCAGGTGACGAGGAGGTCCTGGCGGCCGGACAGGGCGACCAGCCGGTCGCCGAGTTCGGCTCCCACGCGCAGCCACGCCGCAGGTGACGAGCGTGGTTGCGGGGGCGGGGCGCCGTCGTCGTCCCAGCGCGCGAGGTCGGCGTCGTCCTCGGGCGTGGTGGCAGGGCGCTGGACGTGGTGATGGGCGCTCATCGCGAGCGTCCCCGCTGGGCGGAGCCGGTGCCTGGCGGGGGCTGCCGGGCGGCCGGAGCGGTCGAGGCGGAGAGCTGCCGGCCCAGGGTGAGCGGCGCGACCTCCTTGATGCCGACAATCTTGCTGACGGCATCGGCCACCGTGTCGCGGTCCTCCGGGGGAGCGATGCCGACCAGGTTCGCGAGTGCCGCCTTGGTGCCGAGGACGGCCTCGATCTTCTGGTAACTGAGCAGTTCCCGCAGCTGGGGGGCCCAGCCGAGTTCGCCGAGTTCCACCTGGGCGGCGAGGTTGCGGGCGACTCGCACGACCCGGGCATCGATCTTCAGGGCCGTAGCGAGGTCGTAGTCCGTGCCGACCTGGATCTGCGCGCTGAACCGGCTCGCGAGCGCCTCCGTGAGGACAGCGCCGTGGACGCCAGGGTTGTGGCCGGCGACCGGGTAGAAGCCGGGCTCGGCCTTGATGGTCTCGCCCTTGTGGGCCTTGACCTGGATCTGGCGGCGCCCGTCCATCGCGGGATACAGCGCGGCCAGGACCTTCGGTGAGATCAGGGTGGCGTCGTCGATCAGCAGGGCGCGGCCCTCGGTCATCGCGGTGACCAGCGGACCGTCCTGCCAGACGTAGCCCCCACTGTCGTCCAGTGTGTAGTCGCCGATCAGGTCGCCGACCGTGGTGTCGCCGTCTCCGGCGACGGTGATCAGGTCCGGGAACGCTGCCTCGACGAGACTCGTCTTGCCGGTGCCCGGGGGGCCGTAGAGGAGCACCGGCACGTCGGCGTCGCGCAGGCGGTTCAGTGCCTCGACGTCGGGCAGATCGGCCAGCTCCCTGGGGTGGTAGAGCTGGCCCCCTGCGCGGCGGATTGGGCCAGTCTGCTTCGGCGTGGGCGTGGGCGTGGGAGTTGCGGGAGTGGTCGTACGGGCCGTGGCCGCCTGGGCACGGGGGGAGTGGGTGCCCGGTGGACTGATCACCGCTGCCCGCGCGGCTGCTGTGGTTTGCGCGTTCGCGCGGAACTGCGGCTGTTTGGTGCCGAGTTGGTCGGCCTCGCCGCGGATCGCCAGGGTGTGGGCGGCATTGCGGACGGCACCGTGGGAGTGGCCCAACAGCCTGGATATGTCTCCGATGGTGAGCGTGTCCGCCGGGCGGTCGGCCAGCAGCCGGGCGACCTTGGCCCGTAGTTCGCCGCCCTTGGTACGGGGCGGAGTCGTGGGTGGTCCGGGTGTGGTCAAAGCGAGGATCCTTCAAAGGGTGCGCGTGCGGTCAGGGTTGGCGATGCTCTGGGGAGGCGGGCCGGTCCCGGAGCGGATCACGTGCTGGGCCGACGTCGGCGAACGGTCCGGCAAGGGGGGACACCGGATCGCCCGCTCGCGCGGGTTGGAAACATCGCGGCTGGGCCGGGTGATGCGGGCGGCCTCGGCGCGGGAGGTGTTGTCGCCGCTCTGTACGGGCGTGCCCGGTAGGGGCGTAGCGTCGGCGCTCACCGGCTGGCCGAGTGTTCGGTGCAGGCGCACGGGGTGGCCGGCGGCGAGCAGCCCACCGGCTGCTGAGCAGGCCCGTGCATCGGGCCGGTGCAGTCAGGAGTCTCCTCGAAGCCGGCCCCGATCAGAATCCGCCGGGCGGCGGCGTTGTAGCGGGTGGTGGTGATCTCGCCGGTGCTGGTGTGCCGGATCGCCACGAACGGCTCGGCTGTGCGCTCTGCTGGCGCCGCCCCCTCGTGGACGTGCGGGGGCCCCTGGACCCTGGCCTTGACGTTGGCGACGGAGTCGAGAGGATACGAGGTCAGGATTTCTCCGTGTTGTTCGGTTCGGGGCTTGGGATTTGGGCGGCCGTGGCGTTGTTGCGGAGCGAGGAGTTCCACCGGCCGGGCAGGACGAGGCGAAGGACGGGACGGCAGCCGGGGCTGCTCAGGACCGCCCCAGCGAGGTGCTGTCGGCCAGCAGCGCGATCAGCCGGGGCAGCGCGAGCGCGGAGTCGAGGCGGCCAGCGGCGAAGTACACCGGCATCCCGCTCGTCCCAGTGTCGCCAGGGCGGGCGAGGCTGTACCCGACTCGGGCGCCCGCCTCGTCGGTCCGCCAGCGCACCAGAACGCCGTCGGCCTCCAGAGCGGCAACGTACTCCGTGACGTTGCCGGCACCGGCCAGGGCCTGGCGCATGCGCTGCTGGAGCCAGACACGGGACGGCTGATCCCAGCCCTGCTGCTCCGCCTTGATGATCTCGGCGGTGGTCGGATAGCTGGTGGTGACGCGCTCGCCTTGGCCGACGGGGCGAAGGCCCCACTCCGCCTCGATCGCCCGGCACTCCGCCTGCGCGCGGGTCAAGTCACGGTGCATCGCCGGCCGAGACCCGTCCGGCAGCACGCTGATCCCGGCGATGTGGATGTGGTGGACGGCGTGCCGCACGGCCACCCACCGGCAACCGGGCTCCTCGGTGGGGGCGAGTCCTGTCGCGGCGACGATTCGCCGGGCCACCCGCGCCCACTGGCCGTCGGTGAGCAGCGGGTCCTCGGGGGCTGTGCGCACCGAGCAGTGCCAGACCCGGCTGGGCGGGAGCGCGCCGAGTTCGGCGGCCCGCAGCTGGGCGTGCTGGTCGAGCCGGGCGGCGAGCCGGGCGACGGTGGCACCCGGGTCGCGGCCGGGATCGGGCGCACCGGCCCGGTCCCAGGCCGCGACCAGGTGCGGGTCTTCGTGCTCCTCGCGCCGGCCGGGTCCGTAGAGATAGGCCAGCAGTGGCCGGGGGCTGTTGCCGGTGGACACCTCGGGGATCACGCGGCCTCCAGCACGGCGTCGAGGACCACGTAGGTCCGCTGGGCCAGGTCGGGCAGTATGGCTAGCACTTCCGACGCCTGCTCGCTGTCGGTGACGGCGTCGGTGAGCGTGCGCAGCTCCCCGGCCAAGCGGTCGATCGCTTCGGCCAGCGGTCGGCGTGGGTCGGTCTCGGGGCGGCCGACGGGACCATTGGCCAGGGCGGCGGCCAGCGCGGCGGTGGCGATGAACCCGGCGGTCGTCAGGTGTTCGTGTGCCGCCCGCTCGCGGATGGCCGCGAGCGCGGTCGGCGTCAGGCGCACGGACGTCTGCGCGGTGCGAAGCTCGGTGGTACGCGGGCGGCGTCGTACTCGCTGAACGTCGGTGGAGATAGGTGCTCCTGGGGGTGGAGCCGTCACCGGGTGCGGGGGCGGGTGGCGGTCTGGTCGTTGGCGGTGGGCGGGGCCTCGGCGACGGCTGCGGCTGGGCGGGCAGCGGCGGCTGGGCTGGGGGCGCGGGCGGCGGCGCTGCGCGGGCTGGGGGCGGCCTCGATCTCGATGGGCGGGAGGGGGTTGTCCGGCTCGCCGGCGCGCCGGGTCCATTCGTAGGCGGCATCGAGGTCCGGGAAGCCGCCCTCCCGCAGGGTGTACGAGCGGCCGAGGAAGTCGATGTCCTCGTAGAACACCCGGACGGGGTGCTGGCCGGGCTCGGGGCGCTGGTCCTGGGCGATGATCCAGGTATTGAAGTCGTAGATCAGCTCCTCGTCGCTGGGCAGCCCACCCGAGGAGCGGGCGGGGTCCACCAGGACGAGGTCGGAGGTGTACGAGTTCGCGAACCAGTACCGGTCCCCGGACAGGGCAAGCCGCTGCTCCAGTTCGCGGCTGGACTCATCGCAGGTCGGAAGCCCCTCGTCGCGCGGTGTCACCTGATCGAGGTCAGCGCCGCGGGAAACGAGCCAGTTCTGCGCGAGCGCCACGATTGGCGCCCGCTCGTAGTCCAGCCTGAACGTCCCTACTCCGAGGTCGCGCTCGACGTGGATGGCCGCGAGCTGCGGCGACCCAGGCATGTCCCAGGTCATCGTGCCGTCATGGACGACGAGGTAGGAGTCGGTCAGCAGCGACGTGTACGGGTTGGCGGTGTGCTGCACAGCGAGGATGCCGATGTTCCGCTCGTAGGCGAACGCGCCCCACCTACGGTGGTCATCCTCGGTGTGGGCTTCAAGGTCCTCGACCTGAAGGACCTCGTCAATGGCGAGGAGCGGCTCGTTGGCGAGCGCGCCCCACTCACGGTGGTCATCCTCGGTGTGGGGTTCAAGGTCCTCGACCTGAAGGGCCTCGTTAATGGTGAAGGGCGGCTCGTTCATGTCGGTGATGGGTTTCTCCGGTCTTCGCGGGGGTGTGGAGGTGCTGCTGGAGCCGTGCGGAGCGTGGCGGGCGAGACCCGGGGTGCCCTCGGTGTCGTTGACCGGTCCGGTGTCCTGGTAGGCGGTCGGGCCGTGGTTTCTTCGAGCAGGAACATCGGCGGTCAGCGGGCCCGTGTTCGCGCGGGCTTCGCCGGAGTAAGAGCTGCGGAACTCGTCTCGACGATGCTGCGGCGGGGTGCGCGGGTGGACGCGGCGCGCTGCCGGGGCGAGTTGACTTCGGTGGCGGCGGACGCAGCCGTGAACGGGGGCAGGCCGTTGTACACCTCGACGAGTTCAGTCAGGGAGCGGTGGAGTTCGGCGCGGCGCGCGGCGAGCAGATCGAGATCCGGGGCGGTGCTCTGGAGGATGCCGTTGATGCTGGGCTCATCGGCACCACGACCGTCGATCACGCGCTGGAGGTCATGGTGCAGGCGAGTGGCAAGCTGCACGATGCGGGTCTGTATGCCGTCCAGTCGGCGTGCCTCGGAAGCGAGTTGATCGGCTATGGCGCCGTGAACGGTGTCGGTGCCACGGCCGGGTAGCTGGTGGAGGTGCTCGACCTGAAGTCGTACACACACCAGACGCGTGCCCAGGTCGGTGTTGCCGGGGACACGGGGCCTCCACTGGGCGACGGGCCTCCCACGCCGGTCTTCGGCACTCACCGGGGCACCGGCCGGGTCGAGTTGATGATGGCGAGCCCCATGTCGACGGCGCCCTGCAGGCTGTCGGCGACGGGTACCCCGGCGGTGGCCAGCCGCTCGGGCGAGTGAAGGCCGCGGGTGTGCAGGACCGGAACTGCGCCGACGGACAATGCGGCGAGCGCGTCGTCGACCGTGTCGCCGATCACGAGGGTGCGCGCCGGGTCGGTTGCCGGTCCGAGGGCTGCGAGGTGCCGGGCCATGGCGGGGGCCTTGCTGCCGGAGACTGGTTCGTGGCGGCCGTCGACCCGGTCGAGGAGACCGGTGATGCCGACCGCCCGTACTTCGGTCAGCAGCCGGTTGTGCAGGGACAGGGATAGCAGGCTCTGCCGGATACCCCGGGCTCGCAGCCCGAGCAGCAGGTCACGGGCGCCGGGCTGCAACCGCACCGGGTGCTGGGCGAGTTCGAGCTGGAAGGCGGTGTCCGCGTCGTGCCACTCCTGGTCGGTCAGGGTCCGGCCGAGCAGAGCGTCGTAGAAGGCGCGGATCGGGGTGCGGTGCTCTGCGCGATAGCGTTCCAGCGTGATCGGGGCGTGGCCCAGGTCGGGCAGAGTGGTGTTGAGCGCGTCGAGGTGGTCCTGGACGTCGTCGCGCAAGGTCCCGTTCCAGTCCCAGACCACGGTGACGGGAGTCGGGACGGCGGCGGTGGCGTTGTGCAAGAAGGCTTCTCCGAAAGAGCGTTGGGGTAGGTCTGCGCTCGCAAGGGCGCGCAAGGCGCGGATCGGGGCGTGAGCAGGTCAGCGGCGCAGGGCAAGAGCGAGTGCGGCGGCGACGGCGCTCGCCAGGGTGAGCGCGGCGACGGCGACCGGACCGGCCGCTGAGAGCTGCCCGGCGAGCGCGGTGCCGGCAGCGCCGCCGAGACCGATCACGGCAACCAGCCAGGCTGCGGCCTCGGTGGCGGTGCCCTGGGGAGCGAGCCGATCGCCCTGCTGGAACGCCGTGGCGAACCACGGCGCCAGGAACAGGCCGGGCAGCACGGCGGCGGCCACGGCGAGAGCCGGTTCGGGGGTGAGCAGGAACAGCGCGAACGGCGCGGCGAAGCGCGTACTGATGGTGCGCAGCAGGTGGTCGGCGGGAGCGCTGTGGGCGAGCCGGGCCCAGACGATGCCGCCCGTCAGGCTGCCGAGGGCGAGGGCGGTCGGCAGCGCTCCGGCGAGCCATCCTGTGCCGTGGCGATCGGCGGCGGCCAGCGCGTAGACGTTGAACGATCCCAGGCTCGCGCCCAGCAGCGTGGCGGATCCCAGCAGGACCAGAACACCAGGCGAGTGCAGCGGCCCCATCCAGTGGGCGTCCCGCCGCGCCGGGCTGAGGACGCGGGCCGGGCGGCGGGAGGCGAGCAGCGCGGTGCCCGCCAGACCGAGGACGGCGCATCCGGTCAACGCCGCAGCAGGTGAAAGGAGTTGGCACAGGATGGTGGTCAGGGTGGGCCCGGCGACGTAGACGACTTCCTGGGCGGTGGCGTCCAGGGCGAACGTGGCCTGCTGGTTCTGCGGGGCGACCAGGCGCGGCCACATTGCTCGTAGCCCAGGTTCCAGCGGCGGGGTGGCGAACCCGGCGAGTGCGACCAGGGTCCCCGAGAGGACCGGGTAGCGGCCGATGCCGACAACGGCGAGTGCCGTGAACGCGATGCCCGCAACGGTGGCTGCGGCCAGCGCGACGCTGGCCAGGCGTCGGCGGTCGACGGCCCGGCCGAGCAGCGGCTGGCCGACGGCTCCGCACAGGGCGTAGAGCGCGGCCAGCAGGGCTCCCAGCGTTGTCCCCGAGTGGTCGGCGCGGGCGGCGAGCAAGAGCGTGAGCGGGGCCATGGCGGTGGGCAGCCGTCCCACCAGGGTGGCGGTGAGCAGCACGGTGACGTACGGGGTGCGAAGGACGCTGCGGATCGGGCGATCTGGGCCGGACCGCTGGGCGGTGTCATTGAGGGGCGTGGTGGTCAGGGCGGAGCTTCCGGTCGAGGACGGGCGGTTCAGCGCCGCAGGCCGGCGGCGGCACTGTGCAGGAGTGCCGGGGGCTGGGGGCCGGGCGCGTGGGAGAAGTGGATCCGCAGGGTGTCCCGGCGCAGCCGGGCGGAGTCGGTCCGCGAGGTGGCGGGGCTGGGCGCGGCGACGACCACAACGTCGGTGCCGGATCCCAATGTGATGGAGGAGGTTACCTGCCCGGCAGAGGCCGGGTGGGCGGCGCTGGGCAGGCACCGCTCCGCCCACCCGGACAGCTCGCGGACCATGGCGCCGGCGTGTATGCCGGCCTCGCTGATCCTCCACCGGTAGCTCCGCCGGGTGCCGCTGCGCGAGATCAGGCCATGCTCGGCCAGCATGGACAGGCGGTGGTGAAGGATACTGGCGCCAACGACCGGGAGCCGCTCCGAGAACTGTGGAACCGTCAACGGCTCGCCCGCCACCAGCTCGAACAAGACGGCCCCGGTGTGGGGGAGGGCGAACAGGCTCATGGCGTCGTCGATCGCCTCCGGCGCCTCCAGGTCCGCGCGGCCGACCAAGTGGCGGTCGGCCCAGTCCAGGGCTGCGGCATGGACCGGTCCCAACGTCCGGCCGGCATCGGTCAGAGCCAGCACGGAGCGGGGGCTGCCGGGAACGGGCAGGCGGGTGATCGCGCCCGCGCGCTCCAGCAGACCGGTCACCCGGTGCAGGCTGCCTGCAGGGACCAGGGAGGAATCCGTGATCTCGACCGGGCGCAGCGGGCCAGAGGAGCCCAGCATGCGCAGCACGCGGGTCGACCAGCGGGTGGAGATCCCCTCGGCGGCCAGCTGGGCGCGGTCCAGGACGGTGACGTTGGCGGTGGCGGGCATGGCGAACTCCGTTGTGGCAGTGGGGTCGTGTCGGGATCAGCGCCGGATGGCGGGGGGAGGGGCGGCGACCACGGTGGGTGGGGCTGTGCCGGGGGTGGTCGCGGTGGCCTGTGCCGGGGAGGGCCGGGAGGCGGAGGAGGCGAGGGCGGCCTGGAACCGAGCCGGCATGCTCGGGCGCGGAACCTCCTGGGCGGCGGCCTGCTTGAGTCGTTCGGCCTGGAGCCGCTCGGCCGCCGTCTTGTAGACCTCGATGTTGTAGCGCCGTCCGACGGCGACAAGGTGGATGCCGAGCAGTCGGCGTGGGTTGCCTGGTGCGCGCTGCTCGGTGTAGACGAGCCGGAAGGCGTTGCGGTCGTCGAGGTAGAGCTTGCGGGCTCCGCGCAGGTCGCGGTCGTCCTGCTGGTCCAGCAGCGGCCCGCGGACCTCGGCGCGCAGCAGCCGGTCGAGGTACTCCAGCGCGAGGTCCCGAACGTCCGCGGGTGCGTCGAGGAGGTCGGCGAGCGCCTCCGGGTGGGCGGAGAACCCCACCGGAGGACTGCTCGGCCGCTGCTCGCTCACCGCACGGCCCGCCGCCCGGCCGGTGCCGGGAGGGGGGTGGGGGCGGCCTCGGCTGCGGTGCCCTTGGCGGGCGTTGCGATGATGCGGGCGCGCGCCGCCAGGGCCTTCGGGCTGTAGACGACGGTGGCCTCGCCCTGGGCGACGGGCGGCAGCGCGGTGCGCCGGGTCTCCAGCCACTGCTGGACCTCCTGCGGGCTGGTGAAGCTGCCCTCGCGCAGGGTGTAGCCGCGTTCCGGATCGCCGGTCTCCAGTTGCAGGAGGAACGGGCGAGTGGCACCGGCTGAGGTGGTGTCGCGCAGCATCACCCAGGTTTCGTCCGGCTCGACCACGTGCTCGACATGCTCGTACCGGGCGTGGTCGGCGATGAAGCGGGCGGCGACGGCGGCGCTGCGCTCGTCGACCGGTGTGCCGCCGTGGCCGGCGGGGTGGAGGAAGGCACCCGGGTCGGCGCCGCGGGCAACCAGCCAGGCCGCCGCGATGGCGAAGGTGGGGGCCGGGTGGGTGGCCAGGGCGAAGGTGCCGTCGGTGCCGTAGTGCAGGTGGGCGGCGAGCGCGGGGTTGGAGGTCTCGTAGTAGGCGTCGAGGTTCTCGAACAGCAGGAAGTTGTCGCTGTCGGGCTCGGGGCCGTCGAGGTCTTCGGGGTCGGTCTCGATGAGGAGGTCGTAGACCCCTTCGGCTTCCAGGAAGTGCTGCTGGGCTCGGGCGGAGGCGGTGTCCGCGGGCTGCCACTCGGGCAGGCTGAGGTCGGGCATGTCGGCCTCCGGTCAGGTCGAGGGGGGAGGAATGAGGGAGTCGGGGTCGGTCAGCGCCGGGTGCTCCAGCAGGCGGTGGCTGACGTGGCCGCCGGAGCTGGTGCACGCGCCGAACGGGCCGTCGGCTGAACGGAGCTTGAGCAGCGCGGGCTCGAGGTGGTCGCGCTGCCAGGCACTGGGGCCGTTCGGCCCGGATTCGGGATCGATCGCGGCCTGCCAGGCCAGCCAGAGGGCGTGCAGCCGGGCCACGGCCTCGGGATGCTCAGGCCAGCGCACGCACCACGGCCGCGACGCCGTGGTTTCGGGTCCATAGATCTTCGTGAAGATCTCGTCGACCCACGGGACCATGAGTTCGACCTCTTTTACAGTAGGCCGGGTCCTCGAAGGCGACGATGAACATGGGCTCGACGGCGACGCTGTCGTCCTCGGGATCCAGCGCGGTCGACATGGTGGCCAGCTGTTCGGCCTGCGCGTCGAAGCCCGCGGCCAGGGCGGTCAACTTCGCGGACAGGGCCTCGATCTGGGCGTCGCTGTAGCCGGAGTTCGGCTCGGCGCCCCCGTCGGGCTCGGATGCGGTCAAGAGAGGTAGGGGCCTTTCGGTGCGGTCGCGGGGTCGTGAGACAAGATTCCGCCGCGATCGGCCGGACGCGTCCGGCCGATCGTGCGGTATAAGCGGCGCCCGGCTCACCGCTGCTCGCCACAGCAGGCGGCGGCGAGAAGACCGGGGGCGTCGAGCAACTGCAGCGCCTTAGCTGCCTGCTGGCGGACGACGCCGTTGCCGAGGGCGGTCAGCTGGGCCGAGCGGGACAGGCCGGGAACACCGGTGACATGGCCGGCATCGAGGCCCATGATCCACTCGACGAACTCCGGGGCGAGGCGACCGTTCCTGTCGACCGGCTCCGGGGCGGGCCGGGTGACCCGCTCCCACCGGGCGACGGCCGAGGCGTACGGGCCCCACCGGCTCACTCCTCCGGAGCCCGCTCCCACAGAGGCAGCAGTAGCACCGACAGCGGCGGCCCGAACCCCTGCCCGGTCCTGCGGCCCGGTGTCCCCGTGTCCGAGGTCCGCGGTGTGGGCAGCAGTTGAGCCGCCGCCGAGGGAAGCGTCAGATCGCCTTTGGAGCCACGGGAGTTCGGGCCCCCGTGCGTCCCGTCGCTGGCCTTCGGGGTGGGAAGAAGGTGCTCCACCTCGTCCGACAGGTTCGGGCCGTGCCCACCCGAGCGGCGCTTGTCCGGGTGCTGGCTGCCGCCGATCTGCCCCAGGTTGGAGGTCGGGGTCTTGAGCAGCGACACCGTGTGCCCCAGGTCCGCCCGCCAGGCATCCGGGCCCTTCGCATCGCGTGCCCGTGGTGTCGGCAGTCCCAGCTCCGCCGGGCCAGGCCGCGAGGAACAGGCGCTCCCGGCGGTGAGGGGCACCGACGGCTGCTGCGGATAGCACCGTCCACCGCGCATCCATCCCGAGGTTGGCCAGACTTCCGAGTACCGCGCCAAGTGCCCGCAGAGCAGGCTCACCTCCGCCGTCTCCCAGATCGCACCAGGGGCATTCCAGGTCGCCATCGGCTGGCGAGGCAGCGGCTGCGGAGAGGATTCCGCGTACGTTTTCGATCACCACCAACTTGGGCTTGAGGACGTCGATCGCGCTGGCGATGGTTAGCCACAGTCCGGAGCGGGTGCCCTCCATCAGGCCGGCACGCTTGCCCGCGACCGACAGGTCCTGGCACGGGAAGCCCGCCGTCAGGACGTCGATCGGGGGGACGCTCGACCAGTCAACTGCGGTGATATCGCCGAGATTTGGCGTCTCTGGGCCAGTGGTGGGCCAGGATCTGCGCGGCAGCGGGGTTCATATCGGCGTGCCAGACCACCTCGCCGCCGAGCACGTCCTGAACTCCCATGTCCAGGCCGCCGAATCCCGAGCACATCGACCCGATCCGCGGCCCCGCTCGGTTGGGTGCGCTCATCGGCGTGCCCCGGTGCGGGCGCTGGTGGCGCGGCTGTGCGGCGCGGCGACGACCACGGCACCGGGCCCGGCCGCCTTGCGGGCGGTGTTCGGCTCGGCAGGCTTGGCGATCACCGCGGCCGAGCGGACCATGCGGAAGGCGGCGTCGCCGGTGAATGCCTTGAGCAGGTCAGGCTCCTCGGGGGCCGTCAGGTGCTCCGCGACCTCCCGCAGCTTCCAGACGGCCTCGTCGAGGACCTCCCGGCCGGCGGACAGCGACTTGAAGTAGGCCAGGCGGTGCGGCGAGGCGTAGGCGGGGCCGGGCGTGAGCCGGGCGAGAGTGGCGGAGACGAGGGCGGGCTGCAGGCGCAGGATTGCCTTGGCATTCAGCAGACCGGCGTAGGCGTATGCGACGGTGCACCGCCGCCAGGCGATGTCCGCGGGCTGGGTGGAGTCGGGCGCGACGGTGTCGTACTCGTCGGTGGTGTTGGGCAGCAGCGTCTCCTGCGCCTGGGTCATCCTCTCCAGCAGCGCGCCGAGACGGGCGGTCTGGGGGTCGCGGAAGGTGTACAGGCGCCACAGTTCTTCGCGGAAGGCGTGCAGGTTGTCGGCGGTGCCGTGCAGCCACTGGGACTGGAGTTCGACAGGGGTGGTGTAGGTCATGGCGGGGCCTCGGTTTCAGAGGCGCGGCTTGGCGGCGCTGCGGGGAAGGGCGGTGAGGGGGGTGGGCTCGGCCGGGCGGCGGGTGAGAACACGGCGCAGCCTCTGCGGCAGGCTCACTGCTGCGGGCTGTCGAGCCTGGGCGGGCAGGTACGAGACGCCGGCGGACGGAAGGCGGTCAGCCTCGGTCCGCAGCTCCCGTGCTGCGGCAGCGAGTTGGTGCCGGGCGGCGGCGTAGATCTGGCGGGGGTCGACCGGCTGCGCGTCGGGCACGGCCCACACGTCCGCGCTGACGGAGTGCTGGAACAGGTGCGCGAGGTGCCGAGTCGCCTCCGTGACCCGGGTGTGGGCACCGGCGAGGGCGATGGCGGTCAGCCGCGCGGCGCTGGTGGCGGAGGGGTCGAGCGGAATGTGGTTGGCGTAGTCGGCCGCGCCGAGCGTGCTCGTCTGGACGAACTGGAGGGCGCTGAGCTGTTGGGCGACGACGCGGGCGTCTGGAACACCGGGGTCGGCAGCGAGAGGGCCGGGGAGCTTCTCGGCCAGGGCCTCGGCCTGGCCGGCGACCAGGCGAAGGCGCTGCTGGTAGTCACCCAGAGTCGGTGTGGGTGCTGGTGCGGGCGTGGTGGGCTCCGAACGGTGAGGGTGATGACCGGGCGTTGTCGCCGGGTCAAGGACGGCGGAACGGCAGGACGGTTGTGGTCGGCTGCGGCGCATCGGCGGCCGTGGCGGGCGGTGACACGACAATGAGCAGGTGCCGTGTCCGCTGACGTGCCGCGCCGACGCGTGGCTCGTACTCGCCTGCGGCGGGCGGCGTCGGTGCCGGTTCCGGTGACGATGGGGCGCCGAACGTGACGGCCGCTGCGGGGAGGGGCACACTCGGCCACGGCGGGCCCGCCGTGACGGCCGCGCCGGCGGTGAGGAGATCGGCCGACAGGGCTTGCAGGCCCAGGCGCGTGCTCTCCAGCCCCTGGGCGACGACGCCCTCCAGGACCTTTAGCTGCTGGGAGTTGAGGGACGCGGCGTCGGGGTCGAAGAGGTGGGCCGCGGCCTCCAGGGTCTCTCCGAGCACCGCGCCGACCAGGCCCAGCCTGGCCGCCGCCCAGGCGAACACGAGCGCACCCATACGGGCGGCTGACTGCTCGGGAGACGCCTGGGTGAACCGTGCGACGGCGGCGGCAGCGCGCCGCTGCAGCGCGAGCACCTCTTGGAGCTGGTCGGCGACATCAGCCGGTGCAGCGGGCCCCGGCCGCCCCAGCGCCGCCCGCTCGGCGTCGGACGCCATGTCCTGCAGGAGCCGCCCCACCTCCTGCGGGTCACCGGTCATCGGCGCCCCCGGGTCGCGGGCTCAGCGAGGGGCTGAGCGGCTGGGGGCCCGGCGGCGTCGGAGGCGATCCGGGCGGCGAAGCCGAGGACTTCCTGGTGGCCGCGGTCGGCCTCCTTCTCGGCTGCGGTCAGGGCCTCCCCCGCGGCCTTGCGGCGACGCTGGTGCAGTGACTCGGCCGCACTGCGCGGTGCCCCGCGCACGGTCAGGGCGCACTTGACGGACAGGTCGAAGGCGACGCCGAGGTGCCGGGTGATCGTGGCGGCACGGACGGCCGCCGCAGCGTACGCGACGGCCAGCGGCGGGTCGGCAGCGCTGTCGGTGCTGAGATTCCGCAGGTGCCGGGCGTTGTCCGCGCACTCGCGCTCGAAGGCGAGGGCCTGGGCCATCCGCTGAGAGATGGCGGAGGGGTCAGGAGCCAGCTGACCTGGCCCCGGTGGCGCGACGGTGACGCGACCGAGCAGGCGCAGCATCCCGGCGACGGTAGCCAGGTCGTGCGTGAAGGCGGTGGGTGTGCTGGTCACGGCGACTCCGGGTTCAGCGTCGTCGGCCGGCTGCGTGCGGGGGCAGGTCGGCGGGCCGAGCGGGAGGGGCGGCGACGACGCGGGCTCCGCGAGCGGTCGAACGCGCCACCGCTGCGGGGCCTCGCCCGGCTGGCGTGGCGAGCGACAACCGTGTTGCCTCGGTTCGCAGTTGCTCCGTGGCGTCGCGGAGGGCGATGCGGGTGTGTGAGAGGGACTGGTTGAGGTACCGGGTCGCGTGCTCGCGGGTTGCCTCGGCGCTCCGTCCGCCGACGCTTGCGACGTCGTGCAGTCGGGCGGCCATCTCAGCGGCACGGCTGACCGACGCGCCCGCCCGAGCCAGTTCTTCGGCTGCGGCGGCGAGCGTTCGAGCCTCGGCCCGTTCGGCGGTGGCCGGGTGCGGGCGCGCGGTCAGGACGGCGGTGATGTCCAGGACGGCACGGTGGTGTTCGTCGATCGCCTCGGCGTGACCGGCCAGTTCGGCCAGGTCCGGCACGCCCTCCTCCCGGTAGGCGCGGGGCAGGGCGTTCTCCAGCGACTCGGTGTGGTCGGCCGCACCGCGCAGCCACTGGGCGGCGCTTGAGTTGGGGACGGGTAGAGGCATGGGTCTCTCTGCTGGGTGTCAGCGGCGGGGAGGGGAGGGTGCGGCCTGCTCGGCCTCCAGCTGAGGACTGAGGCCGGGGCTGTCGGCGCTCAAGGGCGCCGCCCGGGCGAGGCGGCGGGAGCGAGGAGCGCGGCGAGCGCCTCCAGATCGCGGGTGAGGGCGTCGTCCTCGATCGGGACGTGGCCCCGGCCGACGGTCAGATGCCAGCGCCCGTCGATCCGCCGGATCGGGAGAGCGCCCGGCACGTCGGTGTCCGTCCCGGGGAGGGGGCGGGGCGGGGCTCCGATGGACAGCAGGGGGGAGTTCATGGTGAACAAATCCGTTGCCAGTAGGAGAGGTTGACGGGCCAGTCGAGGCGGGAGGGTTCAGCGCCTGAAGCGTCGGAGGCAGCGCGCCAGGAGGGGGCGCGGAGGCTCCACGGAGGTCTGCCTGCTCATGCGGAGCGCCTGGCGGATGGCGGCCTGGCGGGCGGCGTAGCGAGACAGCGCGGACTGGTAGGTGGACCAGGCACCAGCGCCGGAGAACTGGTCTGGCACGGCGGGCGGGTGGTCAGGCAGGCGGTCGATGGTGAGGCTCCCGAAGTAGTGGAGGGGCAGTGGCCTCCCCGGCTCCGGCGCGCGGCCGGTACCGGAGCCGGGGAGGGGTCACCGCGGGCGGGCCGCCCGGCTGCGCGCGGTGGGGGCGGCGGCGACGAAGAGGTCGTCGAAGCCGGGCAGCATCTGTACCTGGGCGGTGCCGCTGGAGGTGGCGGCGGTCGCCCGGGGTGACACGGGCTCGGCTGCGGCAGGTGCTGCCAGGGCCCGGCTCTCCGGGCTGTAGATCGTGTCCAGATACTGGGAGACCGGACGCTCCCACTCCTTGCGCAGGATCGCGCCGCCGACCACGCGCGCGGCCTCAGTCGGGATCACAATGTCGGCGAGCTGTTGGCAGGCGGACGAGCGGGAGCCCGTCCACGGGTAGTCGGCCGGCATCGCGACGGTGAGAGCCGCCTCCGGCACCGTGTACTTGCGATCTTTGTCGTCGGCCCAGTACCAGCCGCGGATCTTGCTGGTGGTGCCCGGAGCGGTGCGATCGGCCGGGAACTCGTTGCCGCCGGACGTCCGCCTGGTCCCACGGGTGTTGACCCGTACCCCCTCCGGCCAGCCGAGGGCCTCGGCGAGGGTGCGCCCGGGGACCGGCTCGGAGGGCTGCATGGCCTGCAGGTTGACGTAATGGTGGCGGCCGGCCACGAGGTAGACGCGGCGCCGGTGGGCGGCGACGCCGACATCGGCCGCATCCAGAACCTGGTAGTCGGCCGAGCACCAGTCGGCGATCTGCAGCTCCTCCGAGATGGCGTCCAGCACCACCTCCGGCAGGGCGCTGCTCTGCTCCATCGCCATCCAGCGCAGGTTGTCGTAGCGGGCGGTGAGCGCCAGCGACCAGATCAGTGACTCGGCGATCAGCCCGATGCGCTCGTCACTCATCTGCGGCACCAGGGAGCGGGCCTCGTCGAAGGTCAACAGCGGTCCGGTGAAACCGTTGTAGCCGTCCCAGCCCGGGTCGGAGCAGATGCCGCAGATGTCGGCGTCCTCGCATGCCCCGGTGTCGTGGTAGTGGCCGAAGCTGGCCTCGCATGCCAGGGTGAAGGTGTCGAGCAACAGCTCGATGTTGTCCTCCTGGTGGCCCGCGCGCTTGCCGGCCGGAGACCAGACCTGGCACGGTGCGCTGACCGTGAGACCCTCGACGTACCGCAGCGCGGGGTGGACCGGGTCGAGGGCCCGCACGTCGGCGACGATGCGCCGGTGCCCGGCCGCGACGGCGGTCGCCGAGGCGTCCCAGCCGATCTCGACGCCGACCACGTCGAACCCTGAAGGGTCCAGAACTCGCAGTCCCTGCTCCCAACCACCAGGACCCGCAAACAAGTTGACAACTCGCTGGGGATCGCCAGGGCGGGGCGGGAACAACCAGGCCACGGGCCAGGGGTGAGCGAGCGCGACGAGCTGCTCGTGCGTCCACGGCCCCATCTGCGGGCCCTCGTCGGGCCACCGCAGGTCACCTGCGGTGGACAGCCGCGGCTGGTAGTCGTGCGGCGGGATCTCTGGGTACCGGTAGCTCAGCGCCGTCCCCTCTCCGCCGCCCGGTCCGGCGTAGAGGCGAAGGGTGTGGTGCTGGCGCCCGACCGGTCGGCCCCTGATGTGGCGAGGGCAGTCGGGGACGTGCTCACCGCAGCGCTGGGGCGGGCGCCCTCCGCGGCAGCACGGTCCGCTGCCAGGTCGGTGGTGATCTCGTGGTCGATCCCGTCCAGGTTCGCCGCGTGGCCCCTGAAGATCTCCCCGTAGCCCGAGTGGTCGCCCAAGTCGGCAGAGTGGGCGAGAGCGGCCAGCGCCGTACGCAGCTTGCGGAGATCGGCCAGACCCTCGGTCACCTCGACCGGCGCGCTGTCGGCCGCCTGCCGCTCGCCGGTGAGCGGCAGCAGATCGAGGTGGATTTCACCCGCGACATCCCGAAGGACTTCTGCATGGGCGAAGGCGCGTCCGGCCAGGATCTTCGGCTTGATGGAGCCCAGGTGGTCGAGTCGACGGGCCATGCTGAACAGAGCGCCCAGGTGGGCGGCTGCGGTGAACTCAGGCGCGGGCGGCGGCGCGAAGGCGGCGGTGTACTCGGCAGCCGCGTCCCGGAGGCGGCGGGCATCGATGCCGTCCGCGACCAGCATGACGTGGGCGTTGTAGCGAGCGAGTTCGCCGCAGTCGCGGGCGGACGGTGCGTGGTACCTCCCGTTGAAGACGTCGTACTGGGAGAAGCCGAACCAGTTGGCGTCGACCGCGCCAGCGGATGGGGAAACGATACGGATGCGGATGCCGCTCCAGGTGTCTTCCCGGATGGTCTGGGCCAGTTCAGCAGTGATGACCACGTCGCCGCGGCGAGCCACCTGCCGCAGCCCGACGACGGCGCCGTCCGGCAGGGGGCAGATCAGACGCAGGGCCTTGGCCTGGTCGACGGACTCGATCCGAGCCAGGGGGTACCTCCTGGTGAGTGAGGGCACGGTCAGCGATGGCCGGGTGCGGAGGGTGTGAGGCGCTGGTGGACGGGGCGGTCACGCGACCGCCTCACCGGAGCGGCAGCTGAAGGGGGAACAGCCGTCCTCGGGCCCGTTCTCCAACTCGTCCTCGACCAGCGGGAGCTGCTGTTGCAGGGCGGCCAGTTCCGCGCGGCTGAGCCGGTCGATCGGAGCCTCGGCCAGCGGTCGCCGAGAGCGGTGCAGGTAAGCCTGCCCGAGCAGTGGCCGGCCCTCGGAATTTGCCCGAGCGTTTCCTGCGCGAATCGCGGCGTCGAACTCGACGACGTCCGCCCATTCTTCCGGAGACTCGTCGCGGATCTGCCTCCATTGGGCATTTCCGTGAAATGGGCATCCGAGGCAAGCGGACTTCGGGGTGGATTCCCAGCCGTGATCGGCAAGGAGCTTGAGGCAGTCCTGGCGCGACAGTCCGAGGTCGATCAGCGGAAAGCTGTGACGGGTGTACTTGACGTCCGAGTCCTTGGCGCGATGGAACTCGTCGGTCGAGATGCCGATCCACTGCTCGGCATACACCCCGCGCGGGACTTGCGCCGGATAGGGGTAGCCCAGAATTCGGCGCACTTCCCGCTTGATCGGCTTTATCTTATATTCGCCTGTGCATTGGCGTCGGGTCATTCCCGGGCTGCCGTCCCTGTTCAGGATGTACAGGGGCATCGAAGCGAATCGGTGCCCCGGGTCAAGGGCATCCGACCGTATGTTTCCCGAGGACACCCGAAGAATCGGGATGTTCGCCGGTCGGGCGACTCGGCGCTCCACCTCGTCCAGATGTCGGTAAACGGCTTCCGGTTCCCAACCAGTGTCAGCGAAAATCGCGTAGTCGAGTTTCGGAAGCTCACCGATCGCGGACAGCAGGAGAAGGGTAGTCGATTGCACGCCGGCACCTAGCGACAAAATGCGGTTTGCGGTTTCGGAGGAGTAATTCACTCGGTCTCACCCGCCGCAGCGAGCGCGCGCTCGGTGATGAGATCGGTCTGCCGCGAGGATGCCTTGCCGATTGCTCCCGCGCCGGGCTCCTTGTACCAGGGCCGCAGGTCGAGCATGGCGGGGCGCATGCCAGTGGCGAACAACAGGGCGGTGCCCTTGCGCAGGGCGCGGATCTGGTCCGGCGGCAGGATGCGCTCGTGGCGCATGCTGGTCGAGGTGGACCGTCCGGATTCCGAGGTGGAATGCGAGACGGTTTCCACGTCGTGCTCGCCAACCAGTCGGGAGAGCTTGTCCGCGAAATCCGCGTCGTCGATTCCGGAGCCGACGACCTTGACCGTGGCGGCGGACCACATCGCGTCCATGCCCGCCTCGCCCCAGACTTTCTGGCCCTGACGGTAGGACTGCAGGATGGTGATCGGGATGACACCACGTGATCCGAGGTGGGAATACAGGTCGGGGAGGTCCGAGATTTTGCAGACGTTAGCGGCTTCGTCGAGGATTGCGAGCAGCGGGGGATCGAGTCGTCCGCCGGAGCGTTCGGCCTGGATGACCGCGGTGCGCATGACGGAGTCGGCTGCTGCCGCGATCAGGGCACCCGCAGATCCACCGCCGTCCTTGGACAGCAGATAGAGGGTGTCTTCGGCGGTGACGAATTCCTCGGGCTTGAACTGCGGCAGGTCGGGATTCGGGGTGACCCATCGGGATATCTTCGGGTCGAGCAGGCATGCCGCGTACTGGCGGGCGGTTTCGTAAATTCCGTCGCGAGTTTCCACCGCTCCGGAGACTGTGCCCTGCAGTTGGTCCGCGATGGCGATCAGCTTGTGGTCGCGGAGAATGTCGATCGGCGTGCGGTTGGACGGCACGGCAAGCCACGTCAGAACGTCCGTGATCGGGCGGCGGTCGCATCCGGCGGCCAGGAAGAGAGCGCAGAGGGTGTTCTGGGCGGCGGTGCTCCAGAAATCCCCCTGGGAGCTTTCGTCAACTGCCGCGGCGACGAAATGGCCGGCAAGGCGGCGGGCGCCGGGGAGGTCCTTGGCGTCGGCCAGGATGTCCCACCACATGCCCTGCGGGGTGTGCGCGATGCCCTGCGGGTCCATGGTCCAGACGCGGCCGGCTTCGGACCGCGCCTCCAAGGTCGCGGTGTAGGCGTCTCGGGCGGCCTTGTTGCTGGTCAGAAGAACGGGGCCGGGTGCGCGCAGAATCGCGGGGACGGCCAGACTGGTGGTCTTGCCGCTTCGCGGCGCCATGATGGCGACGCACACGTCCTCCCAGGAGGCGCGGACCTCCGGGCCGGACGGGGCGAGGTTGCCGAGCAGCAACCCGCTGTCATCGGGGCCGATTGCCCGGTCTTTTACAGTCCGCGAGGCTCGGCCGCAGGTCGCGCGCCTTGGCGGTGATCTCGGCGGGCAGCAGCGGGGAGAGGTCGCGGGAGGTCGCCAGGCCGCTGGGCTTGCTCCGGTGCCGGGACCACAGCCACAGGCCGGCGGCGGCCAGGGCGAGAGCGGAGATCGTGGGGATGACGCGGGTGGCGATCAGCAGCGCCAGCGACGGCAGGTGCGGGTACAGCTCAGCGGGATGCAGCGCGGCGGTGACCGGTTCGAACGGGGTGCGCCAGGGACCGTTACTGGTAAGGGAGTTGGCGGTGTTGCCGCCGATCCAGGCGAGGGAGCCGAAGATGGCGAGAGCCGAGCCTGCACCTATGAGGGCGTAGAGCAGGGCATCGGTGCCCGGACTCGGTGAGGGGCTTTTCGGGGTGGCGGGCAGGGGGTGGTTCCTAACGGGGGAGTTGACGGCGGGCGCGGCCAAGGCCGGCGGCAGGTGGCTGCGGTGTGGTCGCCGATGGGCATCGGCCGAAACCTGGATGTCCGCCTGCTGAGGCCGGCGTCAGGCGGGCTGCCTCAGCGCGAGGCCGCGCTGGCGAGGCGGGCCGGTGCTGGGGGTACGGCTGCCGGTGGGGGCTGGCGACTGTGGCCGGGGGCGGTGGTTCGGGTGTGAGGGCGGCGACCCGCCGGGAGGTGGCTGGTTCCTCGGCGACCGGGTCGACGGCGGAGATCTCGCTGAGCCGCTGGGAGGTGGTGTTCAGCAGCGCGGTCATCCGCCCGAACAGGCTGTACTCCGGGTCCATCAGCGGGCGGACGAGGAACTCGTCCTCGGCTGTGGGGGGGTATTCGCTTCTCCGGAGTCAGCGGTGGGGCGGTTCGACGATCCGGGAGTGCGGGGTGACGGCGGTGGGGGCGGCATGGATCTGCGGGCCTGGGCCGGCAGCCCGGATTGCTGGGGAGTTGGAGGTGGCCGCGTGGTGGCGGGCGGCTACGTCCACGAGGCCGTCGGTGGCGTAAGCGACTGGAGCGGCGGCGCGGTACCCGGCGGCGGCGAACCGGGCACCCGCGTCCAGGACGGGCTCCCAGACCTCGGGCTGGTCGCCCAGTTCGGTGCCCAGCTGGTTGCCGAGGGCGGTCATGGCGGCGGCGAGCCGGTGGGCCGGTCCGGGCCGCAGTCCGATCCACTGCACGACGTTGGCGGCCTCTTCCGCGGTCAGTTCGGGGGCGAGCTTCTCGATCTGCCGCAGCGCGTCGCTGGCGCGGGCGACCGCGGCCTCCACGAGGGCGAGGGTGGGGTCGTTGGGCACGGGGCTCCTACGGAGAACGGTGGAGGGGGCGGGCCGCCTGCGGAACGACGGCCGGTGGTGCGGCGACGACGGTGGCACGCTGGGCGGGGGCCGAACGGGCAGCCGTGAAGCGCGGGTTGCGGTCCTCGTGCTCGGCCAGCTGGCACACGGCCAGGGCGAGGGACCGGTCGCGCGAGGTCGCGGCAAGGGTCTGGTCTGCACGTACCAGCGGGGCCAGGAGGCGGGCCTCGTGCGGGTCGGTGCGGATGAGGACCCAGCGGCAGGCGGCGGGGTCGCCCGGTGCGGCGATCCCGGTGGCGGCCAGGATCCGCCGGGCGACCTCGGCGAACCGGTAGTCGGGGGCCGGGGCCCGGTCGGGGTCGGTGCGCAGCGTGCACTGCCACACCACCCGGGACCTCATCGCCTGGGCCGGGTTTGCCGTCCGGGAGAGGTGGGCGGTCAGCTCGGCGACGAACGCCTGTTGGCCAAGCACGGAGAGTTCGGGGACCGGCCGCCAGGCGTCCAGCAGCCGCAGCGGCTGTCCCCGGTTGGCTGCCGCCGTGACCAGGCTGGCGATCAGGTCCTGAGCCGAGAAGTAGCGGGAGATCACTGGGTACACGGTCACCTCCCCGGCGCGGTCGCGACGGGCGGGGCCGCCACGACCGGAACGGGTTCTGCGGCCGGCGGCGGGGCGGTGGCAGGCCGGGCGGCCGATCGGGCGAGGGCCGCCTGGTCGCGCTCGGCGGCTTCGAGGGGGCCGTCGTAGTCCCAGGGCCAGCGACCGCCGATCCGGTAGAGCCCGCGCTCGTCCGGGGCGACGATCTGCTCGGCGGTGCGCCGGGAGAAGGCGGGAGAGCAGTAGGGGCCGATGTGCCCGAGAGTGTCGCGGGGGTCGGCCAGGCCGGGGTAGGGGCCGTGCTCAGAGCCCTCGACGTAGAAGTGGAAGAGACGCTCGGTCACGCGGCTCAGTACGGGTTCTCGGTGGTGCGGGCGTCGTGCGCGGCGGCCACCAGCTCGGGCAGATCGCCGGGGGCGGCGGCGCGCTGATCGATCCACCAGGTCGCCGTGTCGAGCAGGCGCACCTGGTCCTCGATCTTCTGCCAGTCGGCTTCGTCCAGGTCGCCCTCCTCGACGAGCACCCGGTAGGCGCCGGTGACCAGTTGGTGCCGACAGCGCTCGCCCCACGGCACGGCCTTGGGTGGACCGTCCAGGTCGGGCATGCGGAACTGCTCGGCCCACTCGGTGGCAGCCTGCTGCTCGGCGGCGCGGCGCTCGGCCAGCCAGGCTTCGCGGGAGGCGGTGTCCGATTGGCGCTCGGCCAGCCAGCACTCCTTGCAGGAACGTTCCGCCAGCCAGCGGGCGAAGCCCGCGCGCTTGTCGGCGGGGCGTTCCGACAGGTCGTGGTCGACGCTGTGGCCGCAGGAGTGCTCCACGGACCAGATCTTCTTGACGGCCAAGTTGGCTCTCCTTAACGCGAGTTCGAGTGGCCGGCAGCCCACTGGATGCGCGGGTCGACGGCGGGGACGGCAGCAGCGGCGGAAGCGGCGCCCTGCGCGTGGAGGGCGGCGCTGGAGCGAACCCGGCCGCTTGTCGCGAGCGCGGCGCGGGTGCGGGCGCTGGTGGGACCCGGGCGGGAGGCGGCGGTAGCGGGCCGGGTGGCGACGGCGGCGAGGTCCCGGCTGTTGCTGGCCAGGACGGTGTCCGCCTGGGCGATCACGGATTCCACGCGGGAGAAGTCGACGCCGGCGGGGTCGGCGCGCAGTTGGGCGTCGATGGCGCGCAGGCTCGCGGCGACCTCGCTGTTCATCGCCACGCGGTCGTGCAGCAGCGCGTCGGCGCCACGGTCCTGGGCGCTGGGCCCGGTGTGCACGACGGTGCCGAACGGGTCGGACTGGGCAGCGGCGCGGGTGAGTGATGCCGGAGTGCGGTCCTGCGGGGCGATGGGCCGAGTGGCGAACGGGTCCGTGTGCTCGGGTGCCGGGCTCTGTGCCGGGGACTGCGGGGTGCGGTCCATGGCCGCGATGAGCCGGGTGGCGAACGGGTCGGTCGGTACGTACGGGCTGCCAAGCGGCTCGAAGGCGAGGTCGGTCGCGACACGCACGCTCTGGTTGCGCAGCTGGGCGACCGCGCGGGTGGCACGGAGATCGCCTTCGTGTTCTGGCTCGTCGAGCGCGAACAGGTCGGAGGTCGGCGATGTGCGCACGAACCCCGCCTCGGTGAGCGCCTGCCGCATGTGCGGCTGGACGAAGGGGATGCGGGCGATGATGCCCAGTTGTGGATGCCGACCGATGGCCACCTCGGGCGCCAGGGGCTCGGCGGGCGGCGCGAGGCGGACGACAGGGTCCGCACCTGCGGCTGCTTGTGCCTGGCTCGGCAGCGGGGGTTGGCTGGCGGCGGTGTAGTCGAACTCCGGGGCGGCCTCGACCTGGACTCCGCTGTGGCGCAGCAACGCGACGGTCTGCCGCACGTGGAGGAACAGGTTCTGCTGGTCGGGTGCGGTGTCGATGGTCAGACGGCCGTCGGCGAGCGGCCGGAACCCGGCGCGGAGGAGGACCTCGCGCGCGGCCGGGTCGGCGTCGGCGCCCAGGGAGGCGGCGACGCCGTACTGCGGGTCGCGGGTGATGGCGATGTGATGGGGGTTGATGCGCAACTCCTGTTGGCGGTGCGGGGGAGGTTCAGCGGCGGCGCCTGGTGCACCACCTGGTCCCGGCTGGCCGTGGTGGCGGTGACGACGGCTTTCCGGCGCCGGAAGGTGACGCGTGAGGGGAGGGCCGATTCGCCGTCTTCGTGCACGAGTTGGCTCCGTGGGCTCGATGCTCAGCGGGTGCGGGACACCCTGGGCAGTGGGTCCGGGGGTACTCGCGGCGGCGGAGTGGACGGGGCCGCGCTCATCCGGGCCAGCGGAGTGCGGACCGCGGCGGCGGCGCGCAGGCTGGCTTGTTCCGGACGCGCGGTGTCGCGCTGGTAGAGGAGGCGGAAGTCCCTGCGCGGCAGATCTCCGTAGGAGGGGTTCCACCGGTCGGTCTCAGACAGGTACCGGTCGCGCGAGTTGTAGCGGATCATCACGAACGGCCGCTCTTGGTCGGGTTGTTCGCCGAGCCGGGCGAGCCACCAGTGGTCGTCGTTGAACCTCTGGATCGCCTCGACGACGATCCGACCGGCCTGGACATCGGCTGCGATCTCGCGGCTGAGCGGGTTCGTCAGACCGGCGCGCAGCTCGTGTTCCGCAGTGCTGCGGGCGGTCACGGCAGCCAGGTCGGCGTCCGGGAACGGCTCGGCCGACTGGAGCCACTCGTAGTACGCCAGGACCTGCAGCGGCGTCTGCTCCGGCCGGTGCCAGTTCGCCACCTGCACGCCGGTCTTCATCAGAGCCCGCAGGGCCTCGGCAGCGGTGCTGGACCTGGTCGTGTGCTTCGACGCCGGGGTGTTGGCGCCAGGCGTTGTTCTCGACGTCGGCCGTGTGGTACCAGAACCCCGACTGGTAGAGGATCTCCCCGGCGGCCTGCGGGTTCTGTCCGCGGATGACGACGAATTCACCCGCGTCGTAATCTCAGCCGAAGGCCACGTGGGGCGTGGTCATCGCCGCCGGGGTGCGCCCTGGATCACCAGGACCGCCCGGGCCGGGGCGTTCGCCGCCGCCCGTTCGCGTTCGGCCGCGCGCCCGGCCTCCTCCTCACGGGCCTGGATCAGGAGCAGTAGTTCCTCCTCCAGCCGGTCGCGCTGGTCGGCGGCGGTCTCCAGGGCCTCCAGCTGGGCGTCGAGCTGGTCGAGGACGGCGTCGTCCACCCGGCGGCGCGCCGCCGCGACGTTGATCAGCTTCACGCGCAGGAAGGAGACGCGGGTCTCGGCCGCGACCAGGGCGCGGTGGGCCTCGACGAGGCGGGCGGTGGTGGCGTCGGCACGGGCCTCGCTGGCGGCCAGCGCGGAGAGCGAGTTGCCGGCTGCGGCCTCCAGGCGCTCGTCCAAACGGGTCAGGGTGTTCGGCATGGATCTCCAAGCAGCGAAGAGAAGTTGAGAGCTGGGCCGGTCAGAAGGGGCGTGGTACATGGCCGCTGGTAGGCCGGGGCGGGCGCTGTGGTGCCGGACCAGCGGAGGACGGCGCCGCAGAGGTGGCCTGCGGTCGTGAAGGCGACGAGCTGAGGGCCGCGTTCCGGCGAGCGCCGTCGGCGGGAGGTTGTGTGGCGTAGCCGGAGGCCGTCCACGTCGTGAGGGCCGAGTCCAGGTCCTCGTGCCGGTTGACCTTGTAGTAGGGCCGCCTGCCCTTGTAGAAGATGGCGCCTTCCCCGGTGGCGGCGTAGAGGCCGAGCAACTCGCGGCCCCCGTATGGTGAATGGTGAGAGGCCAGCAGCGTGAGGTGTCCGTTGCAGATGTCAGCGGTGAGCATGTCCCCGTAGACAATCCTGTCCAGTGCAGTCCGCACCCCGCCGTCACCGACCCACGAGGGCCGGTCCTCGATCCGCGCACGCTGCTCGGCCTCGCTGAATACCCTGGTGACGCCGTACTCGGCGGCGGTGAGCAGCCGGATCGCATCCCGCAGCTGCCGCTCGACGGTGGCGGGGCTGTCGTGGCGCGGGCGGTGAAGGTCGAGCGCGTCGTCGCGGACGAATCCGGCCTGCTCCAGCCACTGGGCGCTGCGGCGGTCGACTGCCGCAGCGACGAGGAAGCCCAGGTCCGGCCGGTGCCCGACGGTGACCGAGGGGCGGCTCACGCCGGACGCCCCGGATCGTGCATCCGAGCGTCGGTGTCGAACAGCTCCAGCTCGGCCTTGTGGAGAAGATGTTGAACAATGAACGAACGGCCGGCCACCTTCCACAGGCCGCGCCCCCGGCCGAGCTGGGAGATCGCGGCGGTCTCCACTCCGGTCAGGCCGAGCAGCCCAGCGGTGGCGGCAAGCTGGTCGGCCTCCTGCCGGTAGATCACGCGGGTCGCGCAGTCGGTCATCAGACCCTCGGCCAGTGCGCGGGCGCGGGAGCCCTGGTCGCCGGCCGACAGCAGATCGCTGAGCCGGTGAATGATCAGCATGTTCGCGATGCCGAGGCCACGGGAGAGCTTCCACTGGGCCTGCATCCGCTCCAAGAGCGCGGCGTGCCGCATGATGCGCCAAGCCTCGTCGTAGATCACCCAGCGCCGACCGCCGTTGGGGTCGCTGAGTGCGGCCTCCATCCACGCGGACGCGCAGGTCATCGCGAGCGTCAGCGCCGTGTCGTCACCGGTGGACCCGAGCCGGGACAGGTCGATGGTCAGCATCGGACTAAGCGGATCGAAGACGGCGGTGGACGGTGCGTCGAACATCCCGGCGAGGTCGCCGGTGATCAGACGACGGAAGGCGTGGGAGAGGTCCTGGGAGGCTTCGCCGACGCGGCGGGACGGGTCGCCGAGCGCCGAGTCCAGCAGGTCGGGCCGGCCGAGGACGGCGGCCACGTCGCCGAGCAGCGGAACCCGGCCCGCAGCGGCGGCCTGCCGGACAGCGGTGTCCAGCGCGACGTCGAGACCGGTGTACTCCATCGGCCGCATGTCACGGCGCAGGACGGTCCGGGCGAGACTGCCGAGGAGCAGCAGGCGCCTCTTGCGGACCTCGCCGGCCCACGCCTCCTCGTCGATGCCCTCCGGCGCGGCGGTCGCATCCAGCGGGTTGAGGCGGCCGGGAAGTCCGGGGCCGAGAGCGATCGTCGTGCCGCCGACTGCCTGCGCGACGCTCGTCCACTCGCCCTTCGGATCGGACGCGACGTAGACACGGTAACCATGGGCGGTGGAGCGCAACGCGATCGACTTCGCCAGCGCTGACTTGCCCTGGCCGATCACGCCGGCGATCAGGCAGTTGGGGTTCGTGAAGTTCTCGACCTTGCCGTACAGCGCGAAGGGATCGAAGACGAACGACGCCTCGGCGTGGACGTCGCGGCCGACAAGGACACCGGAGCTGCCGAGGCCGCCCTCGGCCAGGAAGGGGTAGGCCCCGGAGGCGGTCGCGGTGGTCATCCGGTGCGCGGGGAGCTTGAGCTTTCCGCCACGCAGGGAGGCGGGACCGGGGCGCCCCCCAGCCGGGTAGAACGGGCGCAGCTCCTCGTTCTCTTCGCGGCGGGTGCGGGTGCGCGTCGGCCGGGAGTTGTCGCGGGCGGTGCGCCGGGCGGCGGTCAGGTCGCGGCGGGCCTGGCGGCGGGAGGCCCGGTCGGAGCGGCTGGGCGTGAACAGAGGTGAGGCGGAGGAGCGCAGGAACTTCTCCCGTCAGGATCGGAAGGCGGGGGCGGGGGCGCCGCGCAGCTCGGCGGGGGTGGAGATGCGCCGCATGCGGGCGGAGGCGAGGGTGTGCCGCTGGCAGATGACCAGGTCCGGGGTGCCCTCGGGCAGTCGCAGAGCGCAGGCTTCGCGGGTGGGGGCGCGGCCGTCGGCCCGGGGGGCGCGGTGGTAGGCGAAGTGGAGGGCGTCCGCGGTCTGCCACAGGCGGATCCGTGCGGCGTGGAGGTGCTCGGCCTCGGCGGCCTGGTGTGGCCGGGCGGTCGCGGTGTGGGTGTCGAGGAGCTGGAACAAAGCGGTGCAGTGCGCGTGGAGCGCATCCAACTCGGTTCGTGACGCCGGTAGTTGGTCCGGTGCGCTGGTGTGATGGTGGACGTCCACGGCGGCGGTGGCGAACCGCAGCAGCCGGGGGCTGTCGGCCGGAGGGTGGTGCACGTGGTCTCCCGTCACAGACGGGCGAGCGGGAGGGCGGCCCGGGAGAACGCCTCGGCCTGCTCGAACTTGAGGAGGCGCAGGTCCAGGCTGGTGCTCGCCGCGGCGGTCTCGATCGTGGCGCACTGGCGGCGCAGGTCCTCGGGGGTGTCGGCGCTGACGACCACGAGGCCGGTGAAGTCCACGTCGGCATGGCCGGAGATCAGCTCGCGCTCGTGCTCCTTGGCGTCGGCGTACTCCATGGAGTCCGCCTCACTGTCCACCTGGCCCTTGCGGACGCGCTCGGCCGCGTCGGCGACGATCGACGCCTTGCGCCGCTGGACGGCCTTGAGCGCGGCGTCGAGGTCTTCGGGTCCGTAGTGGAGGGACAGGGTGCGACGCACGCCGGCGGAGAAGACGAGGCTGTGGAGGAAGCCGTGGCTCACCTCGCTGCGGGGCCACTGCTCGATCCAGTAGACGGCGTGGCAGGCGGTGTCGCTGGTGATGCGCTCGCTCTCCTCGACCAGGACGACCGGTCCGGCGGCGGCGGGGTCGGCTTCGGCGCGGCCGGTGTCGGACCACTGGTCCATCGCGGCAAGGGACTTGGGGTCGTAGGCGCTGCGGATCACGGCGGCGAACTCGCGGCCGGTGAGCCAGCCGGAGGGGGTCAGGCCCGCGTTGCGCAGGGACTGCTCGAAGCCGGGGGTGAGCTGGGACAGGACGGTGAAGGCTCCTGTGAGTCCGCCGCCGGCCTCGCCGATCAGTCGGCGGGCGGCCTTGAGGTCGAGGGCGATGGCGATGTACGCCTCGTGCGGAGCGGCGGTCGGACCGGCGGCGTCGAGGAGTTCCTGGTAGACGGGCCCGGCGACCGGGGCGTCCGGGTCGCCGTGCTCGGCCCAGTAGCGCTGCAGCGCGTCGCCCGAGTCCGGCACCGTGCGCTCGATGACCTGGACCGCGCTGATGTAGCCGGTGCGGGCGAGGGCTGCCAAGGCACGGCCCCAGCCGCTCACGTTGGCGGACTGTGCGGGAGCATCCAGGAGAGCGAAGGCGCGGGAAGTGACGCGGACGGCGGCGATCAGGGTGCCGTGCTCGGGGTCGTGGACGGCGCCCATGGTCCCGCCAGGGGCGGTGACCGCGCGCAGGCTCGCCGTGGTTCCGGGCAGGTGGAGGAGGCCGTCGCGGCGGGGCCGGGAGCTGGGGCGGGCGAGCCAGATCAGCTGGCCCTTGGCCCGGCGCAGGTAGTAGCGGATGACGATGGGGGCCCAATCTGCCACGGAGCGGCTGTGGAAGCGGATGAGGACGAGTGCGGCGGCCAGCGCCCATACGGGCGTCAGGAGGACGGCGCCGACCAGGCCGCTGGCGACCATGGTCACCAGCAGCAGGGCGCCGGCGAGGCCGACGACGGTCAGCTGGGCGGGGCTCAGGCCGAGCAGGATGCCGCGGCGGGAGCGGGTCGGGAACCGCACGGTGGAGAGGAACTCGGTGGACAGGGGCGCCTCCTGGCGTGGGAGCCCGGCCGGGGCGATGGGGTCGGCGCCCCGGCCGGGGCGGGATCAGACGAGCGGCGTGGACGGCGGACCCGCCGCCGGGGCCGAGGGGCCGGTGACCGGTGCGGTGGAGGTCGCCGGACCGGCCGGTGCGGGCGAGGAGGCGCGCGGCGCGGCCGGGCGGACGCCGCGGACGACCGGAACCGGAGCGCCAGGGCTGCCGGCCGCTGCGGCAACGGCCGCCGAGGGGGACACCCCGCCGGTGCTCTCTCCGCCCGAGGGAGATGCAGACCCGCCGCCCGCCGGGCTGCTCGCGGAACCGGCTGGGCGATTGATCAGCGGCTGTCCGGTGCCGGAAGCGCGGCGGGTGATCAGCGGCTTGGAGACGGCGCCCTTGCTGCCACCGCCGGTGCTGGTGCCGGGGTAGGCGAAGCTGGTCTGCGCCGTGGTGTCGGAGGGGGTGCTCGATGGGGAGGAGGTGCTGCCGATGGCGCTGTCCTGGCCGGGGATCTTCGACGGGCCTTGCGGCGCGGCCGTTGCGGCAGCTCCGGCACCGCCGGTGCCCGCACTCATGGCCATGGTGCCGGCCTTGCGGGCGGCGCCCGCAGCGGTCTGCATGCCCGCGTTGACGGTGCGGTGCAGGTCGGCGGCACTGCCGTCGGCGGCCCAGTGGATGAACTTGTAGGTCATCATCGGGCAGAGCAGGACCAGGATCATGACGACGATGCCGGCGAGGATGTCCGACAGGGCGGCCAGGCCGTCCTTGCTGTTGGTGTTGCCGATGGCGCTGATGCCGATGAGGAAGACGACGGTCATGATCAGCTTGGAGAACACCAGGGCCGCGGTCGCCTCGATCCAGGCGCGCCGCCAGCGAGCCGCCGGTTCCCAGCCGCCGCCTGCTCCTGCGAAGACCGCCAGGGTGACCAGGACCAGGATGGCGACCTTGCGCAGCACCATCGTGCCCCAGTACATGACGGAACCGACCACGCAGCCGAGAGCGACAAGCGCTGGAACGGCCCAGCCGAGCTGGGACGTGCTGGCGATCATGCCGACCTTGATGACGCGGGTGACGGCATCCGAGGTGCTGGTGTTGGCGACCTTGAACAGGCCGTTCGACAGCGCGTCCACCACGCTCAACGCGATGCCCGTACCGGCGACGGCGACGAACGAGAACAGCACGCCTGAGATCGTCCCGGTCACGGCCTGGGACAGGGCTTGGCCGTCGCGCCTCCAGGCCGCGCGCAGGAGCTGCAGGCAGAAGGTGGCGACGATCGCGACCAGGCCGATCGGCAGCATGATCGCGTAGTTCTCGCGGAACCATGAGGCGCCGAGGTCGACCGACGTCGTGGAATCCACGGCCTGGGAGGCGAGGTTGGCGGCGCTCTGGGCGAGGTCACCGCAGGAGCGGGCGATCCAGTTGCCGATCGAGCCGGTGATCGAGTCGGTGATGCCGCCGGGGGTGACGTCGCACAAGGCGCCTGCGAGAGGGAGGTCACAGAAGCCGATGAGGCACCCCCTCCTTTCTTATAGGGGGCAGGTCAGGGGTAGACGGTCGGGGCGATCGACGCGAGCGCGCAGTTGTGGCCGGGACGGCACTGCACGGCGAGAGTGATCGCCCGCTGCTCGTCGCCCCGGCCGCCACCGGTCCAGGTGATGGACTGGGAGCCGTTGACGGTGACCGCGTACATGTAGGCGACGGTGAGCTTGGTGGGGTCGGCGGCCACGGCCTGGTTGAACGCGGTCGGCAGATGCGCCTCGTTGACCTTCCCGGTGGCCCGCTGGCCGTTGTCGCGCATCCGGTCCCACAGGGTGGGGTCGGGGACCTGGCCGGCGAGGGCGGCCGGGTCGGCGTACGTGCTCTCGCTGGTCAGCCAGGCGCGCAGGCCGGCGAGTTGCTGCGACTGGGACGTGGTGCGGGTGTCGTAGGTCCACAGGACCTGCGCGAACGCCTTCGCGAAGACGACCGGGTCGCTGGTGTGAGGCGGCGGGGCGACCGGATTGGTGGTCGACGTCCCGGGCTGCGTGGTCGGGTCGCTGCTCGCAGCGGCGGTCGGCGCGCTGCTGGGCGTGGAGCCGGGGGCGGCGGTGCTGGTGGCGGAGGGGGCTGCCTGGCTGCGGTGGCCGCCGCCGGTGAACCGGGCGATGAGCCCGGCCACCAGGGCGACGACCACGAGCGCCCCCACGCCGACGAGCACGCGGCGGACCATGAGGGACTGGCCGCCGGGCTTGAACGGCTGAGGTGAGGAGGACATCAGTGAACGCTCGTCCCGACGTTGGAGAAGAACGTGACGATGCCGTTCGCGGCGCCGAGCAGAAGCGCGCAGCCGGCCGCGACCAGCGCGCCCTGCTTCCCCTTCTGCTCCGAGCCGTGGGAGCCGGTGTGGTGGCCCCACGCCCACACGATGCCGGAGACGCACAGCGCGCCCACGACCGCGATGATCGCGAAGAGGTTGATCGAGCCGACGGTGCTCTTGAGCACGTTGAGGCCGGGCAGGCCGCCCTCGGAGGGCTTGATGCCGGGGTCGAACGCCAGCTGCTGGACCTTGGCGGCGGCGTTGGCGAGGTAGGTGGTCAATCACACTCCACGAGCTAGGGGGCGGGGTAGACGCGGCCGGGCCGCGGCAGGGCGAAGGAGAGAGAGGCGCGCGAAGTGCGCGGAGAGGGGGCGAGTTGGCGAAGCTCGGTGTGCCGCCCGCCGACCAGGGGTAGCCTGCCGAAGAGGCAGGATGCCCAGGTGGTGGACCGTCCCGAGTCAGAAGGGCGGGGCAGCCAGCGGCGTCCCCAAACCGACGAGTTGCCGGCAGAATGCTCGGACACCGACAACTTGAATTGGAACCTGCAGCGTCAGGGGACGATGCGGCGGGCGGCGACGATGTCGGACCGCCAGGAGTCCAGGGTCGAGATCTTGACCACGTCGCCGGTGTGCGGAGCCTGCGCGATCAGGCCCTGCCCGATGTACATCCCGACGTGTCCAGGTCCCTCGGGCCCGGGTTCGGTGAACAGCAGGTCGCCCGGCTTGAGGGCGTCGACCGAGACGGCAGTGCCCTCGGTGACCTGGGTGTACGTGGTGCGAGTCAGCGCGATGCCGCCGGCCTTGTAGCTCTGCTGCATCAGGCTGGAGCAGTCACAGCGGCCCATCGGGTCGGGGCCGTGCGGCGCGGTGCAGGAGCCGCCCCACTGGTACGGGGTGCCCAACTGCCCGAGCGCGTACCGGATCGCGGACTGCACTGCGGGCGGCGCGTCGGTCGGGATCACGTACCCGGCGGGCAGTGTGCCCGGCGGGATCGTCCCCCAGTCGATGCCTGAACCGTCAGTCCCGCACCCGGTCGAGGCCGGAGGCGGTGAGTCGGGTGAAGGCGATGGTGACGGGATGGCGGAACTCCCGCCCAGAGCCCTGGAGACGGCCTGCTGCAAAGCGGCGGCCAGGCTCTCCCACTTGGCGTAGGCGTCCGGGTAGCCGGACTTCTGGACGGCCTGGGCCGCCTCGGTGAGCGGTAGCTGCTGCCACCCGTCCACTTGGAGCAGCGCCTTGTAGAAGGCGGTGCTGGCGTAGACGGGATCCTGCAGCTGGGCCGGGGTGCCCCAGCCTTGGCTGGGACGCTGCTGGAACAGGCCCAGCGAGTCCCGGTCCCCGTATCCGAGGTTCTGGAGGCCGGACTCCTGCAACGCGGTGGCCAGGGCGATGACTTGGCCGCGAGCGGGAACCTGCATCGCGATGCCGGTGGCCACGATGACCTTGGCGTTCGGGATCTGGGTCGTCGGCTCGTCCAGGCCGGACACCGGTGCGGTGGGCCCGGCCTTGCCGGAGAGGATCTGCTGGACCTGAGCGGCGACGGCTGCGGCATCCACCTGCTGGGCGCCGGTGTTGCAGCTGGCCTTGGTGGCGGCGTCGTTCGCCATCACCGCCACGGCCGGGAAGCCGATCGCGATGGGAACGCCCAGAATGAACGCGGCGCAGCCGCACGCCACCTTCTGCCAGCTCATCGGACGGCCGGCTGACCGCCTTCGACGGCGGCCGGGAGGTCGGTCGGGGGTCGGGGCAGGCAGGGGTTCAGGGAGCTGATGGGGGTCTCCATTTCAGGTGGGAGCGGGGGCGCCGTTCCGGCAGCGAAGGCGGGGCCGGGACGGGGCGGGAGCGGCAGCAAGCCGCCCTCGTAATCTGCGAAAAGGCATGGCGGTGTCCTTTCCGTGGCATGACGGAATTCGGCGGACGTGGTTTTTCAACCGTAGGATCGGCTCGGCCGTTTTCCTAAAAATCAGGGTTCGGCCTGCCCGAGGGCCAGGTGTACCCGGCAAGCCTGGACCCTCTCCGGCCATTGGTGGTAAGTGCCGTTACCTGGCGCGGAGGGGCCCGGTCCTGCCGGGGTGTCACACAGTAGGAGCCGGGCAGCCGGAAACCTAAAAAGGGATCTGGTGACATCGGTCCGGGTTCGCCGTGCGACGTGGAAGACGCTAGACACCGGGCGGCCGGAAACCTAAAACGATCATGACCCGGTGGAAAGCAAGGCCCTTTTTAGGATTCCGGCCGGAGAACGCCTAGCGTGCCATTTCCGCCCCGCGAAAGCCTTTGACCCGAACGGTCCGCGCTTCGCGCTGCCACCCCGAGCACCCGGGCGGCCGAGGGCGACGACACCCTGTCCCCCATTCCGCAGGAGCCCCCCTGAGCTACAAGATCCACCGCGGCGACGCCCTGCTCCGGCTCGCCGACATCCCCTCGCAGTCCGTCGACTGCGTCATCACCGACCCGCCCTACAACAGCGGCGGACGCACGGCCAAGGAGCGCACCGCCCGCACCGCCCGCGAGAAGTACACCACCGCAGGCAGCGCCCACACGCTGGAGTCCTTCCCCGGCGAGAACAAGGACCAGCGCTCTTACACGTACTGGCTCTCCCAGCTGCTCGCCGAGTCCCACCGTGCCACCCGCGACGGCGGCACCGCGCTGGTCTTCACCGACTGGCGCCAACTCGGCGCCACCGCCGACGCCCTGCAGGCCGGCGGCTGGATCTGGCGCGGCGCACTGGCCTGGTACAAGCCTGCCGCCCGCCCGCAGCGCGGGAGGTTCACCCAGCACTGCGAGTTCGTGCTGTGGGGTTCCAAGGGCGCGATGGACGCCGACGCCAACCCCGTCTACCTGCCGGGCCTGTACACGGCCAGCCAGCCCAAGGGCGCGGGCCGGGTGCACATCACCCAGAAGCCCGTCTCGGTGATGCGCGAGCTGGTCAAGATCGCCAAGCCCGGCGGCACGATCTTGGACTTCTGCATGGGCAGCGGCTCCACCGGAGTGGCCGCACTGCTGGAAAACCGGAGCTTCGTCGGCATCGAGGTCACCGACCACTACGCCGGCGTTGCCGAGAAGCGCCTGGCGGAGGCCGCACGGCAGGCCCGCGAGGGCACCGCCGACACGGAGCCCTCCCCCTGACCACAACCGCCGCGTACCGGGTCGCTGACGTCGGCGACCCGGCCAACTCCCCCTGTGCGGAGAGCACATGAACCCCGACACCCCTGTCACCGTCACCCCGGGGCACCTTGCCGGGCCCGAGGATGCAGCCCCGGCCCTCGAAGTGCTCTACAAGAAGCGCAACTGGCCCATCCACGAGGACCTCGACGCGGGCAACACGTTCGTCCACAGCCCCTGTGGACGAGCGGACGCGGCCTTCATAGGCGACTACCTGTCCCCGTGGCAGGTCCGAGTGAGCCGCGAACCCATGGAGGAGCCGGCCTGGTTCGCCGCATTCGACGGAAACACCCCGCCGGAGATCATCGCGGCCTTCTTCGAGATCCTGGCCGACACCCTCGAGAACCTCCCCGACCAGCTCACCCAGAGCCGCGCCATCTACATCACCGAGGCCGTCCACCTCCTGGAGCAGGCCGGGTGGGACAAGGAGGTCACAGCCACCCACACCCGTATGACGCCGAAGGGCGAGCATGCCGGGCTAGCCGGGCTGTCCATCCAACAGCGGCCCGCAGCTTGGGAAGACGAGGAGTTCGGCCCCTACGCCGAGCCGATCACAATGTGGGGCAGGCCGAAGGGCAGCGACGACCGCTGGGAAGCCAAGTTCACCCGAGATGTGCCGATGCACCTGGTAGCCGCAGCCACCCGCTTGCTGATCACCACGGCACCGGTCGAACGCTACGAAGAGGGACTCGACCCGGCTGTCCTGCCGTACATCACCGGCCCGAACACCGCGCCCTCCACCCGGGCAGCCGTCGCCCGCGCCGCCAGCCCCGCCGCAGCTGCCGCTGGCCCCGGCAGCGCTGGCGCCGTCTCTGTCCCGGCCGCCGTTCAGCGCGACGCTGCGGCTGCCGCGAAGAGGCACTGAGCCCACCCACGACCCGGATCGCAGGGCCTTCACAGATGGGTGACGGTGAAGCCGCTCTTAGTGAGCGCGTCCGTCCACACATCGCGGTCGAACCACTTCGTGATGTCCGGCTGGAGCCGGGTGACGGCCTGCATCCGGGCGTCCCAGTCATGGCCGGAGGGACCGCGGGCTCCCTCGCAGCCCGGACAGCCGTCCTCTCCGTGAATGTGACCGGCCTGCCAGGCGTTCACCGCTACATTGATGATCACGGAGAACAGGTCACCCCCGGTCTGGGCAAGCGTATCTGGCACGCTCGCGAGGATGACCGCGAGTTCGGGGTTGTCCACCGGCGGCATCGGAGCCTCCCCCGCATCTTCCTTGTCGCCGCCCTCCTCGAACTTCCGCAGACTCGCCGCGAGGCCCTCGGCGAGCGTCGCCGCGTCGAAATACCGCCACGCCGACCGGACCTGGATACCTAGTTGGTTCGACACCACGCGCATACTGCGCTCGACGGAGTCCTCCACGGTTGCCGGCCCGATGGTCACACCCCGACGGGCCAACTCGGCAAGCGTCTGAGCAACCGCATCCTTGAACGCCTTCGTGTTCCTCATGACCGCATCCTAGAGATTCACCACCCCGCCCCGACGGCTACCGCGCACGGGCTCGTCACCCGCTGTAGATGCGGACGACTTCTGTGCCCGGGCATCCAGTTGGGCCGCGGACCGAAGCGACTACACCTGGGGTCGGTTCGCCGAGACCGCCGAGGAACTGCGCGCCCGAGCCGCGCTTTCCGCCACTGCCCCGTACACGGCGTCGCGCGTGAGCGCCGTCCGAGCGCCAGCGACCCGCCATGGCCCGACCACCGACATCCGCGCTCACCCGCTCGTCGACGCTAATACGGGCATCGCACGAGCCCACCTGCCTACACGAGGGCGGGCCGGACAACCGAGTTGTCCGGCCCGCCCTCGTCGATCAGGCTGCCGCAGCGAAGCTGGCCGCAAAGAGAGGCTCGGCTCTGTCCAACTCGGCCGCCGAGGCGATCCGCACCTCCAGGTCGCCGGTTCCGAGATGACCGACTCCGCGAAGGTCTCGGGTGAATCCCGAGGCCAGACGGACAGTCGAGGGGTCGACGTTCAGCACCGCGATCAGAGCCTCGCGGGTGAGGCGCACGCACGCGAAGTTCCGGCGGCGCCGGAACGCCAGGTAGTGCTGCAGCTCAATGCACGTGCCGTCGCCCAGGTCCAGCAGCCGCTCCTCCAGCTCGGAGAACAGGTCCCGAAGCTCGGTCGACGCCGAGTCCAGCGCCTGGCGGACACCCTTTCGCCCGGTGCCCTCGGGGTGGCTCGACGAGCCCGCCCGGCCCGCCCGGGTGCCGCAGCCCCCTGCGACCGAGGCCACCAGCTCCAACGTCACCAGATCCTGCGCGTACTGCCGGTACACCAAGAGGTCGACCCGGTGGTGCGACATGCCGGCCGCCACGGTGTCGTAGCGAGTGAACTCGGTCGCCACGCAGACGATCCGCGGGTTACTCCAGTCGACAGCCCGGCCGGCTTTTTCGCCCAGCCGCTGCACCACGAGCGCCTCGAACTCCTCGCGGTGCTCCACGAGCCAGGCGAGGTAGAAGAGGCCCTGCGACAACACGCTGGCGCTGCCCGTCCGTTTGTACTCCACGATCACGGGTGAGCCGTCCTCGTCCAGAGCCAGGGTGTCGATCCGCCCACGATGAATGGGCCCGGTCGAGTACTCGTGCGCCAGGAACCGCATCCCGAGCATCTCTGGCATGTTGGCCTCGATCAGCACCTGCAGGTGGCGCTCCAGCTCCGCCGCCCCGCCCTCGATCCTACGAACTGCTCCATCCGTCACCCGGAAAACCTGCAGCAACAATCCCCCTCACGCAGCGGCCCATGATCCGCAAGCGGGTTATTCTGCATGAACAGGCGATCCACCGTCTAGTGAATGTTGCACACATCACATGGGTGCAGTTTGGTGGTGACGGCCTCCGCGTCCAGGCCCGCGTCTTGAAGCGCGGCCACGACGCGCGCCGTGGTGGCCGGCAGCTGGTCCGTGCGGTCGAATGGCGTGAACAGGTCGACGTCGTCGCTGACCGGTTGACGATCTGGTGGCCTGGACGGCGTAGCCGCCCGCGAAGGCGAACTCGAAGTCGTCGGCGAGGGCGGTGAGGCAGATCCGGATCAGGCGTACGTGCAGCTCGTCCGCTACGCGGCCGTCGCCTGCCGACGGAGCTGAGGGAAGCACTGCTCCCAGCGGGCCCGAGCGGGCATAGGGATGATCAGCTGTGGCCACAGCCGCTGAAGAATAGCGCCGTCGAGGTGATTCCGCAGGTCTGCTGCTGACTGCGCTTCGCGGACCACGCGTTCGTACATGACGGCGAGGTCTGCGTCGTCGTCGAGGTCGTAGATGTACGCCGGGCCCCAGTCGAGACGTCGGGGCAGGCGGACGAGGCCGTGGACCGGGCCTGCCAGCTCCGACAGGGTGCCTGGGACGGCGTAGGGCTTGGCCTCGGCGTACCTGCTCACCTCACCAGGATGTCCTATCCGGCACTGGGAAGCTGATCTCCTGGCCAATGCGGCGCGCGGCAGGAGCGAGTCGAGAAAGTCCCCTAACCCGTATGTGAACTCCGCTGTGACTGGTTCGGTCGCTTCGGGCAGGGAGGGGTGGCTCGGGCCGTTGCGGTTCAAGGTCGCGCTCATGGGTGAAGCTGACCCGGAGATGTCTGGGGCGATCCTGTCGTCCGTCGATGTGGAGGGCATGCGGGAGGAGGCGCTGGACGAGGCCGGGCTGGAAGCGCTGATAGCGCGGTTCGAGCGATACGTGACCGAGCTGAGAGAGTTTCCAGTGTCGCTACGCCGTGATCGCGCGTGCCGCCCACCGTCACGCAGTGTGACTGATCGGGGAAGCCTCCAGCCGGTCACATCGAACACACTGAGTAACTGACCCTGCGCTGGCCGGGCAGGAGGAAACAGGGAGAGGTCATGGGATTCCTCTGGCGCAACTTGCCCGGAACTTGCCCGGGAGTATCTATAACCGTTTGGGACTGACCGAACCGACTGGGACTAGCTGTCACGGTTGGATGTGCCCTGACCAGGCAAAACTGGGACGGGAGGCCGCCGGTTGGGACTGGTCGGCGGATGATCAAGTGTCCTCGTAATGCGTAGGTCTCGGGTTCGAATCCCGAAGGCGGCTCAGATCAAGCCCAGGTCACAGGTTCTGTGACCTGGGCTTTTCGCTGTTCAGGACGTCGTCCACGTCTGGTTGTCCCGTCCGTTGCATTCCCACAGGACCGCTCCCGTCCCGCTCGCGCCGCCGAAGATGTCGACGCACTTCGCGGACTGGCCGGCGATGAGCTGTGTGCCGGTGAGGCGGAAGTGCTGGGCGGTGGAACCGGTGCAGGTGGAGAGCTGGATCTCGGTGCGGTCCTCGGAGGAACCGCCGGCCACGGTCATGCACTTGCCGGCGGAGCGGGCTGTTCCGTCGGTGAACTGCCAGCGCTGGGCGGCGGAACCGTCGCAGGGGGACTGGAAGAGCTGGAGGCCCTCGGTGCCGGTGCCGCTGCTGAGGCATTGGCCTGAGGCGGCGACTTTGAGGGGGCGGCCGGGGGTGTTGGGAGATGTGGGGGTGGGGGCCGCTACTTCCTTGTCGCGGGTGGGGGGTTGCTCGTTGTTCTTGGGGGGTGGGCTGGCCGATGGGGTGGGGGTCGAGGTGGGGGGTGTGGGGCTCGACGGGGAGGCGGTGGGGGAAGGAAGTCGTGTGGTGGGGGTGGGGGGCGCCGTGGGGGCGGTGGTGGGGAGGGGGTCGGCTGTTGCCTTCTCCGGTTCCTGGGACATCGTCAGGAGGAAGGCGGCTGTGGCCAGGGCAGCGGTGGCGGCTGTCACGGCCAGCAGGAGGGGGCGGCGTTTCGTAGCCCTCTTCGGGGGCGGGGACTGAAGGTCGGTCGTGGCGTTCAGGGGTTTGGGTGGTGCGGCGGGAGACGTCGGGGCTGGGAACGCCGGGCCTGAGTACGCTGAGGCCGTGAACGCCGGGTTTGAAGGCGTCACGTCAAGAGGCGCCTGGCCCGACAGCGCCGGGTCTGACGGCACCGGACCCGACGCCGCCGAAGCAGAAGGCACCGCGCCCCCAGGCGCCGCGTCGAAAGGCGCCCGCCCCTGCAACGCCGTGCCACCCGCCCCCGTACCCGAACCCCCCGTCGCGGCCCCGGCGTCGTACACACCCCCCGCCCGCAGCACCCCCTCCGCCTCCTCCGCCGTCATGCGGTCTGTCGGCTTCGGGGCCAGGAGGCCCCGGATCAGGGGGGTGAGGGGGCCCGCGTCCCGTACCTCCGGTGGGGGTTCCATGGCGATCGCGTACATCGTCTCCGTCACCGAGCGGCGCAGGAACGGGGAGTGGCCGTCGACGGTCTGGAAGAGGGTCGCGCCGAGGGCCCAGAGGTCGGCCTCGGGGCCGGGGGGTGCGCCGACGAGGCGTTCGGGGGCCATGAAGTCGACGGAGCCGACGAGTTGGCCGGTGCGGGTGAGGCCGGGGGTCTCCACGGCCTGGGCTATGCCGAAGTCCGTGAGGACGACGCGGCCGTCCTCGGCGAGCAGGACGTTCGCCGGTTTCACGTCGCGGTGCAGGACGCCCGCTCGGTGTGCGGCGCGCAGCGCGGTGAGGACGCCGAGGCCGATGCGGGCGGCCTGAGGGGGCGGGAGGGGGCCGTCGGTGCCGATGCGTTCGGCGAGGGTGACGGAGGGGACGTACTCCATCACTATGACGGGGCGGCCCTCGTCGTCCACGACGTCGTGGACGACGACCACGTTCGGGTGGCTGACGCGGGCCGCGTTGCGGGCCTCGCGGCGGGTGCGTTCGTAGAGGGTCGCGAGGTCGGTCTCGTCCAGATGCGGCTGGGGGTGGAGCTGCTTGACGGCGACGATCCGCCCGAGCCGCTCGTCGCGCGCACGCCATACGGTGGCCATGCCGCCACGGCCGATGCGGTCGAGGACTCGGTACCGGCCGGCGATCAGCCGTCCTTCGTCGGACACCGTGGTTCCCTCATCAGGTCGGGGGTGCGTGGATCGTCCAACGCCCCTTCGCCCACTGTCTGTTGAGGAGCGTGCTGCCTGTCGATGGAGGTGATCCTACGACGCTCGCACCGGACTCACGGAAGTGTCCCGCCGCTGTGGGGGAGGCGAGTGGCCGGCCGCCTGAATTCGTTCGCCGATCCAAACCCGCGCAAAAAGGAGGTAAAGCAAGCCGCTCGTCCGACAACGCGCACCCTTGAGGCAACATCTTGGTGAACGGTGAGCGCCGATGGTGAGAGCGGGTGCTCGTCCGGGTGGATCAGGACAGGGATGTCGGACGACAGGGGAGTGCAGCCGTGGTGGAGCCGAGGATCGCGGTTGCCGTGGTGACGATGGGGAACCGGCCCGACGAGGTCGACGCCCTGCTGGAGTCCGTGGCGAAGCAGAGCCTGGCGCCCGCGAGGATCGTGATCGTGGGGAACGGCTGCCGGCTGCCGGAGTTCACGGACCGCCTCGCTCTTCCGGGTGAGGTCACGCTGATCGAACTGGACGAGAACCTGGGCTGCCCGGGTGGCCGCAACGAGGCGCTGACGCGGCTGCGGGAGTACGGCGACGTGGACGTCGTCGTGGACCTCGACGACGACGGTCTGCTGCCCGACCCCGACACCCTGCGCGGCGTACGCGACCTGTTTGCGGCGGACGACGCGCTCGGCATCGTCGGGTTCCGCATCGCGGACGAGCACGGCGAGACGGCCCGTCGGCATGTCCCGCGTCCCGGGAAGACGGATCCCCTGGACGGCGGGTACGTCACCGGGTTCCTCGGCGGCGGGCACGCCCTCAGCATGCGGATGCTCGCGCAGACCGGTGACTGGCCCGCCGAGTTCTTCTTCGCGCACGAGGAGACGGACCTCGCGTGGCGGGCGATCGACGCGGGCTGGAAGATCCTGTACGCCCCCGAGCTGCTCCTCCAGCACCCCAAGACGTCCCCGGCGCGGCACGCGATCTACTACCGGGTCACCGCCCGCAACCGCGTCTGGCTGGTCCGCCGCAACCTCCCCCTCCCGCTGATCCCCGTCCACCTCGGCATCTGGCTCGCCGTCACCCTCCTGCGCACCCGCTCCCTCGCGGGCCTGCGCGCATGGTTCGCGGGCTTCGCGGAAGGCGTCCGCCAGCCGGCGGGGCCGCGGAGGCCGATGCGGTGGGGGACGGTGTGGAGGCTGACTCGGTTGGGGCGGCCGCCGGTCATCTGAATGCGGGGTGGCTGGGCGGGGGGCGTCTGGAGGTGGGGTGGCTGGGCGGGAGGCGTCTGGAGGTGGGGTGGCTGGACCCTGGGCGGCTGGATGCGGCCTGACTGAACGCGGGGTGACTGGGCGGGGGATGACCGGGTTCGGGGCGGCCGGGCGGGGGTGACTGGGTGCGGGGTGCCTGGACACCGGGCGTCTGAACGCGGGGTGGCCGGACGTGGGGTGGCCGGACGCGGGGCGTCTGCGCGGGGCGACCGAGAGCCAGGCGTTCGCGCGCCTGGGCGGCCGAGCGGTGGGTGATCTGCGGGTGGGCGCCTGTGTGCTGAGAGTTCGGGCGGCAGGTGCCTGAGGGGTGGGTGGGCTGACGCAGGGAAACCGAACACCGGGCGTGCGAGCGCCGGGTGACCGGGCACCGGGCGTGCGAGCGCCGGGTGACCGAGCACCAGCCGTGCGAGCCCGAGGCGTCCGCGCCCATACCGCGCAGGTCCCCGCCGCGAGCACCCCAGCCGTCGGAACCCCGCCCCCCAGGACTCCGCTCACCTGGACTCTGCCCACCCAGACCGCGCCTGCTCGGACTCCGCTCACCCAGACCGCGCCTGCTCGGACTCCGCTCACCCAGCCCCCAGCCCCCGGCCCTCCGCCACCCCGGTCGCCCAAACCTCCGGCCCTCCAGGCCCCCGCCCTCCACGCCCCGGCCGTCCCACCCCCCGGCATCTGCGAGCCGTTCGCGCCGGACCCCCGGCGTTCGTCCCCCCGCCCCACCCCCTCACTTCGCGTCCGCATAACACTCCACCACCGCCGTAGTGAACGGAAACCGCACCGGCGTCTCCCCGAACGTCAGTCGTGCCGCTGTTGCCGATGCCTCCCGGATCGCTGTCACCACTGTCTCCGCCTCCCCCTCCGGGCAGTGCACGATCACCTCGTCGTGCTGGAAGAAGACCAGCTCAGCCGAGAGGCCCGCGCACGCCTGCCGGAGGGCGGCCAGCATCAGCAGGGCCCAGTCCGCCGCGCTGCCCTGGACGACGAAGTTGCGGGTGAAGCGGCCTCGCGCGCGGGCGTTGGTCGAGGCGTAGCCCGGGACCCAGGCCGAGGGGGGGTCTTCGGGGGTGTCGACGGGGATGCCGGCCTCGTCGTCCGTGTCGTCGCCGGTCACCGCGGGCGGGCAGGTGCGGCCCAGCCACGTGCGGACGAGCCGGCCCTCCTCGCCCGCGCGGGCCGCCTCGTCGACGTACTCCACCGCGCGCGGGAAACGGCGGCGCAGGGCCGCGAGGTTCTTGAGGCCGTCGCCGGAGGTCTGGCCGTACACCGCGCCCAGGACGGCGAGTTTGGCCTGGTCGCGGTCGCCGGAGAAGGCGCGGTCGGACACCGCCTGGTACAGGTCGCTCTCCCGGCCGGCCACCTCCATCAGCCCCGGGTCGCGGGAGATCGCGGCGAGGACCCGGGGCTCCATCTGGTCCGCGTCCGCGACGACGAGCCGCCAGCCGGGGTCCGCGACGACCGCGCGCCGGATCACCTTCGGGATCTGGAGCGCGCCCCCGCCGTTCGTCACCCACCGGCCGGTGACCGTGCCGCCCGCGAGGAACTCGGGGCGGAAGCGGCCGTCACGGACCCAGTCCTGGAGCCAGCTCCAGCCGTGCGCCACCCAGACGCGGTACAGCTTCTTGTACTCGATCAGCGGCCCTACGGCCGGGTGGTCGATGGTCTCGATCTCCCACCGCCGGGTCGACTTCACCTTGATCCCGGCCTGCGCGAACGCCTTGACGACGTCGGCCGGCAGGTCGGGCCGTACGCGCCTGCCGAACGCCGCCGACACCTGGTCCGCGAGTTCCGCGAGGCGCCGGGGCTCGCCCCCGCCCGCGTACCGCTCGCCCAGCAGTTCGCCCAGGACCTGGCGGTGGACGTCCGCCCGCCAGGGCAGGCCCGCCGCGTTCATCTCCCCGGCCACCAGCGTCCCCGCCGACTCCGCCGCCGTCAGCAGGCGCATCCGCGCGGGGTGCTCGGCCCTGTCGTGGCGGCGCAGCTGGTCCCGGTACACCTCCACCAACTCGGCGACCGACAGGCGCGCGAGCGCGTCCCCGGGCTCGAACAGGGAGGGCTGGCCGCCCGGGTCCACCGCCCGCACGGGCGGGTCGGCCGGTACGGCGGTCCCGCGCAACCGCGCGAGCGCGGCCCACGCCGACCTCGGCGCACCGAACCTGCCCTCGTGGCCGAGCAGCAGGTTCTCGGCGACCTCCACGTCGTAGCACCGCTCCACGCGCGCGCCCGCGGCCAGCACCCCGGCGTACACCTCCGCGCTGCTCCGCCACACCCACCGCCCCACGTCCCCCCGCTTGCGCACCGCCTCCGCCACGCTCGCCTCCCGCACGACGTCCCCCGCCACCGCACCATCACCCCCGAGGGGGGCCACCTCCACGCCACCCCCCTCACCCGGCACCAGAACCCACCGCTCACTCATACGCCGAGTGTCGCAGGCGGCACTGACAACGCCGCGAAATGGCGATCAGCGGGAGGAAACGGAAGGGGAGCGGGAAGCGGGGGAGGGGGAGCGGAAGGAGGGAGGGAACGCAGGGGGGAGCGGGCGGGCGGGGAGGCCGCCGCGCGGCTGCCCGGCCCGGGCCGTCGCCCTCCTTCTCACCCCCGCTTCCGCACCGTGACCACCGCCAGCGCCTCCGCCACGAACGTCTCCGCGCCCTCCTTCGTGACGCCCAGGCCGCTGAGGATCCCCTCGCCGTTCTCGTGTTCGAGGAGCGCCAGCAGGATGTGCTCCGTGCCGATGTAGTTGTGGCCCAGGCGGAGGGCCTCGCGGAAGGTGAGTTCGAGGATCTTCTTGCCGGCCGCGCTGTACGGCATCAGCGAGGGGGAGCCGGTGGCCGGGGGGAGGGCCGCGAGGGCGGCGGCGCGTACGGCCTCCGGGGTCGTGCCCTGTGCCGTCAGGGCCTTCGCCGCGATGGCCTCGGGCTCGGACAGCAGCCCGAGGACGAGGTGCGCGGGGAGGGTCTCCGCGGCGCCGGTGTCCTTCGCCTCCGCGTCCGCCGCGACGAGGACGTTCCGCGCGCGGGGGGTGAAGCGGGCGAAGTCGATGTCCGGGGCCGCGGTGTCCTTGGGGACGAAGCGTTTCTGGGCGGCCTGCCGGGTGACACCCATGCTGCGGCCGATGTCGGTCCAGGACGCGCCGGAACGCCGTGCCTGGTCGACGAAGTGGCCGATGAGGTGGTCGGCGACGTCCCCGAGGTGCTCGCCGGCGAGGACCGCGTCCTGGAGCTGGTCGAGGGGTTCGGGGTGCACTTTTTTGATCGCGTCGATGAGGTCGTCGAGACGGACGGAGGACGTGATGTGCTCAGATTCCGACATGCGTCAACCGTAGGTTGACACCCGTCGAGCGTCAACCCTGGGTTGACAGTGAGGTGCCTCCGTACGCGCGCGCCCGCAGAAACCCACCCGTGACACCATCACCCCGTGAGCCAGCCCCACCCCACCCTCGCCCAAGCCCTCAAGACGGCCCTGTACGCCACCACCGACGCCACCCTCGACACCGCCGCCTCCCTCCTCGCCGCCGACCCCACCACGGACCCCGGCCTGAAGGACAAGGGCGAGGAACTCGTCGCGACGGCCTGGACGCGCGGCTGGCAGCCCGCCGACCTCGTCCGGCTCACCCGCCGCGACCTGGACGACGTGCACGTCCGCCACCTCACCGCGCTGATCCGCGCGCAGGCGGGGAACGACCGGGCGCGGGGGCGTCGCTGGAAGGACCAGCTCGACGCGCTCCCGGAGGATCCGCCGGCCGTGACGGACCGTTTCAGCCGGGCCACGGCGATCCTGGAGCTGTACCGGCTCCTGCTGCGCCTGCCCACGCTGGAGCCCCTCGCCGAGCCGCGCAGGCCCACGCGCGCGGGCGCGGACCGTACGCTCACGAGGATCCGCGCGCTGCTCGCGAAGGCGGAGGCGACGACGTACCCGCAGGAGGCGGAGGCGCTCACCGCGAAGGCGCAGGAGCTGATGGCCCGGCACAGTGTGGACGAGGCGCTGGTGGACGCCGGTGCGCCCGCGCCGGACGCGCCCGGGGCCTGCCGTATCGGCGTGGAACCGCCCTACGAGCAGGCGAAGGCGATCCTCCTGGACGCGGTGGCTGACGCGAACCACTGCAAGTCCGTCTGGAACGAAGGTTTCTGCTTCTCGACGGTCGTCGGTTTCGAAGCGGATCTGGAGGCGGTGGAGCTGCTCTACACCTCGCTGCTGGTCCAGGCCCAGACGGCGATGACCCGCGCGGAGGCGGCCCAGCGGGCGTCCGGCCGCAAACGCACGAAAACGTTCCGCCAGTCCTTCCTGGCCGCGTACGCCCACCGCATGGGCACCCGCCTCACGGAGGCGACCCGCACCCAGATCCCCGACGACCTCCTCCCGGTCCTCGCGACCCGCGACGTCGCCGTCACCACCGCCACGGACCACCTCTTCCCGCACACGGTCAGCACCCGCCTGCGCGGCATCACGGACGAGGCGGGCTGGGTGGAGGGCGCCCAGGCGGCGGACCGGGCGAGGGTGGGGGACCGCCGGGGGCTGCCGGGGGCGTGAGCCCCGACACGGGCGAGCCCCTCGGCCCGGCCCGCCCTTGCGCGCCCCCGAGCCTCGACTCCGAGCCTCAGCCCTGGCTCACCCGCGCCCCACGGCTCCCGAGGCCCGGCTCACCTGATCCGCCCCGCCCCTCAGTCCCCCGCCTGCTGGAACCCGCTGACCGTCGCGTCCGGCGTCTTCTCGTCCTTCAGGACGACCGCCCCGTACGACCAGTCGAGCTCCTTGCCCGACGTCTCCGCGAGCCCGAAGCCCAGCTTCGTCGCCGTGATCGCCTTGTCGCCGTCCCCGCGCGTGTAGGTGATCGTGAAGGAGGCGGTGCCCTGCGCGGGGAGGGTCACCGTCTGGGCCACGGCCGCCGGGTCCTGCGGTACGGCGACGGCGGTGCCGCCCGCCTTCAGTTCGAGCTTGGGGAAGCCGGCGAGGGAGCACTCGTCGCCGGTGTTGGTGATCGTGAAGGTGACGTTTCCGCTGTCCCCGACGCCGGGTGCCGCGTTGACCGGGCCGGCCTGCGTGTCCAGCTTGTCGACGGCGCAGGTCGAGCCGCCCCCGGCGGCGGGCGCGGAGGGCGTCGTACCCCCATCGGCGTTCTTGTCGTCGTCACCGCCCCCGGAACACGCGGAGAGCAGGAGGGCCGCGGAGAGTGCGGCGACGCTGAGGCGGAGCGGAACGGCGCGCATGAACTGATCCCTAGGAACGAGTGACGTTGCTCAGGGGGATCATCCCCTACCCGAGAGCCCCGGTCGGCACACCCGACGGCAGCACGCTCCCGTCCGCCTTGGTGTATGTCTCCTTCCCCACACTCCCTGTCCAGGTCACGACCAGTTTCTCCGCATCGACGGAGTCGACCATCCCGGTCGTCCGGTCCTTCTTCCCGGTCGGACAGGTCAGGTGGATCATCTGCATCCCGGCCTCCTCCCCGGCGGTCCCGTTGCACACGGTGCCCCCGGTCGCGTACAGCGACGCCTTGCCGCCCTCGACCATGAGGACGACGGCCTGCCCGCCGTCGGTACCGAGCCAGCTCCCGGCGAGGGGAGCGGCCGACGCGGACGCGGATGCACTTGCGGACGCGCTTGCGGAGGCCGCCGTAGGGCTGGGCGAGGGCGACGAATCCCCCTCACTGCTGCACCCGGCCAGCACGACGACCCCCGCAAGGACGGCAACCCCAGACAGCCCCACCGAACGCACGGCACACTCCAAGCGCTAGAAGCCCGAGAACGACGGCAAGCTACCAGCCGCGTCGGGTAGGGGACTTGGAACTGACTGTGAGCTGAGGTCTTTCAGGGGCGCGGGGAACTGCGCGACAAGCCACGACGCGCCCGCACCCGAAGAACCGCCTACCAGGAACTCTTCCGAACCCCCGGCAGATACCCCGCGTGCGCCTGCTCCCGCAACCCCACCCGCGACAGCCCGAACGCCCGGAAATACCCCCGGGGCCGCCCGTCCACCTGATCCCGGTTCCGTACCCGCGTCGCGCTCGCGTCCCGCGGCTGCCGCTCCAACTCCCGCTGGGCCGCGACCCGTTCATCGTCCGACGACGACGGCCGCCGGATGATCTCCTTCAACTCGGCCCGCCGCTCGGCGTACCGGGCAACTACCTCCTGCCGCCGCAGATTCGCCGCGATCTTGCTCTTCTTCGCCATCAGACCCGCACCCCCCGAGCCCGGATCCGGGCGACCGCGGCCTCGACCCCGATGGTGTCGACCGTCTTGATCCCCTTCGTCGACAACCGCAGCCGTACGTACCGCCCTTCGCTGGGCAACCAGTACCGCTTCGACTGGATGTTGGGGTCGAACCGCCGTGAAGTCCGCCGGTGGGAGTGCGAGATGCGGTTCCCGAACCCCGGCTGCGCCCCGGTCAGCATGCAATGCGCCGACATGAGTGACCTACCTCTCTCGATCGACTGTCGCTAATGGAATTCATTTTCAGTAAGATACCAGCATGGCACGCAACGAACTCCGCCCGGTCATCAAGCTCCGCTCCACGGCGGGGACCGGCTACACCTACGTGACCCGCAAGAACCGCCGCAACGACCCGGACCGCATGACCCTGCGCAAGTACGACCCGGTCGTCGGCCACCACGTCGACTTCCGAGAGGAGCGCTAGAGCCATGCGAGAGGGAATCCACCCGGCGTACGGGCCCGTCGTCTTCCGTGACCGTGCCGCCAACTACGCCTTCCTGACCCGCTCGACGATGACGAGCGAGAAGACGATCGAGTGGGAGGACGGCCACACCTACCCGGTCGTGGACGTCGAGATCTCGAACGTCAGCCACCCCTTCTACACCGGCACGGCCCGCGTCCTGGACACCGCCGGCCGCGTCGAACGCTTCGAGAAGCGCTACGGAAAGCGGGCCGGCGCGTGAGCCTGTCCGTGGCGATCGTCGGCGGGCTGCACACCGCGGCCCGCAAGGCGACGGTCGCGCAGCTCCTGAGAGACGTACCGGACAGCGTCGTCCTCCACCACGACCTCGCCACGGCGACGGCGGGCACGGTCGTCCGTACGATCCACGACGCGACCGGCCTCGTGGACGCGGGCGAGGCCCCGCTCTCGAACGACTGCGCCTGCTGCGCCCTGCGCGAGGACCTGGTCCCGGAACTGCGCCGACTGTCCGACGCCGGTACGACGGCCCTGGCGATCGTCGAACTCTGGGACTCCGTGGAACCGAAGGCGATGGCGGAGGTGGTCGCGGCGGCGGGCCTCACGGTGACGTCGGTGATCACGGCGATAGACCCCGCGCTCCTCCTCCCCTACCTGGGCAACGGCGACGACCTCGCGGACGTCGGCCTGGCCGCGGCTCCCACCGACCAGCGCACGGTGGCGGACACGTTCGCCCGCCAACTGGAGTACGCCCCGGTCCTGGCGATCCTCGACTCCCCCCAAGCGGACGACGAGGACCGCGAGTTGCTCACCCAACTCCACCCGACTGCCCGCCAGGTCCCCGTGTCGGGCGGCCACCTTGATGGGGACCTGGCGGGCGCAGACGAAATGGAGCTGGACTGGGACGAGTTCCTGGCGAATGCGCAAGCAGATGCACCTGCGTCTTTCAGGGGCGCGGGGAACTGCGCGAGCAACCACGACGGCGCCGCACCCGGCACCCAACCGCAATCCCCCCTCTCCGTAGCCGCACTCGCCGGCTTCGACGTGGAAGCCGCAGCCGCAGCCCAACACCCCGCCTGCGCCCTCCTCCCCTCGGAAGCCGACAACCACGGCGTCACCACCTTCGTCTGGCACTGCGCCCGCCCCTTCCACCCGGAACGCCTCTACGAAGCCCTCGAAGACCTGACCTGCGCGGCAGCGCGCAGCCGGGGCCGCTTCTGGCTGGCGGACAAGCCGGACACCCTCCTCCACTGGGACGCGGCAGGCGGAGCCCTCTGCGTAGAGGCCGCAGGCCCTTGGCTCGCGTCGCTCCCGGACGCCGCCTGGGAGATGGTCCCCCCGGTGAGACGGGCGGCCGCGGCCCTGGACTGGCACCCCGAACACGGCGACTGCTGCCAGCACTTGGTGTTCACCTCCCCCGGCCTGGACCGCGACGGCCTCGAACGCCTCCTGGAGCACTGCCTGTTGACGGATGCCGAGTACGCGGCGGGCCGCACCGCCTGGAAACACCTCCCGCCCGCCTTCGACACCCTCCTGGAGATCTGATGCCGCCCCGCAAGTTCGACCGCAAGCCCCAGAAGCCGCGTCCCAACCCCCTGGACCAGGCGAAGATCACGTACATCGACTACAAGGACACCGACCTGCTGCGGAAGTTCATCTCGGACCGCGGCAAGATCCGCAGCCGCAGGGTCACCCGGGTCTCGGCCCAGCAGCAGCGCGCCCTGTCCCGCGCGATCAAGAACGCGCGGGAGATGGCCCTCCTGCCGTACGCGGCGAAATAGTTCGCGCGAGAACCGCCCAAGGGGCGGGAGGCTTACGGGAGTTGTCCCGGCGAGCCTCCCGCCCCTCGCGTCATTTCCGGGTACGTCCGCCCCGACGCCCGCGGCCGGTGAGGGCCCCGTCGCCCTCGGCCAGCCGCCCGATCCGCGCCCCCGGCATCGGCCGTAGCCCGCGTCCGTCCACACAGCACCCGCACCACGTCCGCACCCAACCGCACCCCCTACCCCGGCCGGGGCGCCGTATGGTGCCGCAAGCGGAGCCCGCCCGTCCGCCCGACGGTCGCGATCCGGCCAAGAACCGGACTGGACCAATCGGTTGAACACAGGAACACCGAGGCCCCGGCGTGCGTCTTGATAGGTGCACGGGCTTCGGGCACGGGCTGTGTACGGGGGACCAGTGGGCCAAGCGCCCTGGAACGCGCTCGGCAAAGCGTGCGTCAAAACCTGTAACCGCGGCGGCACGCCGCGTGCACGTGCATCTGCTCATGCAACTGCACATGAACGGAGTTATGATCCGGACAGTTGACCACTGCACCAATGGCCACAAGAGCCAGTGCACCATCAGGGAGCGACCTGTGGACCACGACGTTGACGGGGGACGCGACGTGTACAACGGCATGACGGCCACGCAGTTGCACGGGGTGGCCTGGCAGAAGAGCAGACACAGCAACTCGCAGGGAAACTGCGTGGAGTTCGCCCGCCTGCCCGGCGGCGACGTCGCGGTGCGCAACTCGCGCTTCCCGGACGGACCCGCGCTGGTCTACACGCGCGCGGAGATAGAGGCGATGCTGCTCGGCGTCAAGGACGGCGAGTTCGACCATCTGATCGCGGGCTGAGAGCGGCCGTTCGTCCAGGGAACGGCCGCCTCCGTATACGAAACGCCGGTGACGCGCGTAGAACTCGCGCGCCCGGCGTCGTACCTGTTCAGCACGTCACTCGGCGGGTGTGCCCAGCCCGAACAGGGCCCACACGACCTTGCCGCCGAGGGCGCCGGCCAGGGGGTGCCAGCCCCAACTGTCGGCGAAGGAGTCGACGAGGAAGAGGCCGCGCCCGGACTCCGCCGCGTAGTCGTCGGTCTCGCGCGCCTCCGGGGTGGTGCGGCCCGGGTCGCGTACCGCGCACACGAGCCGGCCGGTCCACCGCATCAAGTGCAGCCGCACGGGCGGCTGGTGGTCGCCCGAGCCGTTCGACTCCGCCTGGGCGGGCGGCAGTCCGTGCCGCAGGGCGTTGGTGACGAGTTCGGAGACGACGAGGCAGATGTCGTCGAAGCGGTCGCCGACGTCCCACTGTCCGAGCGTGCGCCGGGTGAACTGCCGGGCCTCGCGCACCGCTTCGAGGCGGGCGGGCAGAGCACAGGACGCGGCGTTGGACACGGCCGCGGGATCCAGCGGCGGAAGGCCCTGCCGTAATGGCTTGAGCATGGTCGATCCATTCGTCCCCATGCGAGGCACTCCCGGAATTCGCGGTCGTTGCGATGCGATGCAGCGGTGGCGCGAGACCATGGTTTCGGATGCGACCGACGGATGCAAGGGCAGATGCACGTGCACGTGACCGAAATGAGTCGCCCGTGGGGGTTGTTGGTCATTTTTTCCGCCAACTTCTCGCACGTCTCTCCTGCCTCTCTTGCTTGAGCTTTGGCTTCTTTCCGTCTCTGTAATCAGGTGAGTACTGCTCGGAGTGTTTTAGTGGCAGACTTCGGCCCCTGGAGACGGTTGGGGAGGCTTGGCGAACGTGAGCGCGGGAGAGCCCGGATCGGTGGTGCGACGCATGCTGCTCGGCTCGCAACTCAGGCGGCTGCGTGAGTCGCGCGGCATCACACGCGAGGCCGCGGGTTACTCGATCCGCGCCTCCGAGTCCAAGATCAGTCGGATGGAGCTGGGCCGGGTGAGCTTCAAGACGCGGGACGTCGAGGACCTGCTGACGCTGTACGGCATCACCGACGACACCGAGCGCGCGGCCCTCGTCGGCCTCGCCCGGGAGGCCAACGTGGCCGGATGGTGGCACAGTTACTCCGACGTCCTGCCGTCCTGGTTCCCCACCTACGTCGGCCTCGAAGGCGCCGCCTCCCTGATCCGGTCGTACGAGGTGCAGTTCGTCCCCGGCCTCCTCCAGACCGAGGCGTACGCGCACGCGGTCGTCGCGCGCGGCATGAAGAACGCGTCCGTCGCCGACATCGACCGCCGGGTCGCGCTGCGCCTGGAGCGCCAGAAGTACCTGGTCTCCGAGAACCCGCCCGACGTCCACATCGTCCTGGACGAGGCGGGGCTGCGCCGTCCCTACGGCGACCGCGAGGTGATGCGCGGCCAGCTCCAGCACCTCATCGACGTCTCCGAGCGGCCCAACGTCCGCCTCCAGGTGATGCCGTTCAGCTTCGGCGGGCACGCGGCGGAGTCCGGCGCGTTCAGCATCCTCAGCTTCCCGGAGTCCGACCTCTCGGACGTCGTCTATCTCGAACAGCTCACCAGCGCGCTGTACCTCGACAAACGTGAGGACGTCGCGCAGTACGAGCAGGTTCTGCGCGAACTCCAGGACGACAGCCCGTCGCCCGCGGAGAGCCGCGACCTGCTGCGCGGGTTGCTGCAACTCTCGTAACTCGCCTGTCAGTTGAACCGTCCGGCACCACTCTCCGTGCGATAGGGAAAACCCTATAAACACCGCGTGGTTGCTTGCCTGTTGAACATCTGCCACTCCAACGGCCCGTATTCGTCAGTACGATGACGTTTGATCAGCTTGAACGGCTGTTCGGAGACGGATCGCGGGGGTCTGCCTCCACCGCTTCGGCACTGCTTCGGCGGCAAGGGATTGAGGGATCACATGTCGTCCTCCGACTTCACCGACCTGGCACGGCAGTTCATCGACGGCGAGTGGCGCGTCGGCACCGGCTCCTGGGACATCATCGACGTCAATCCGTACGACGGTGTCAAACTCGCCTCCATCACCATCGCGACGATCGACGAGGTCGACCAGGCGTACCGCTCCGCGGAGCGCGCGCAGCGCGAGTGGGCCACGACCAACCCCTATGCCCGCCGTGACGTCTTCGAGCGCGTCCTGCGCCTCGTCGAGGACCGCGAGCAGATCATCACCGACTTCATCGTCTCCGAACTCGGCGGCACCCACCTCAAGGCCCGCTTCGAGATCGGGCTCGCGAAGGAATTCCTGCGCGAGGCCGCGCAGTTGACGCTCCGCCTTGAGGGCCGTCTGCTTCCCTCGCCCATCGAGGGCAAGGAGAACCGCCTCTACCGAGAGCCGGTTGGCGTCGTCGGGGTCATCAGCCCCTTCAACTTCCCTTTCCTGCTGTCGATCAAGCCGGTGGCGTCGGCGCTTGCTCTGGGCAACGCCGTCGTACTCAAGCCGCACCAGGAGACGCCCGTCGTCGGCGGCACGCTCATCGCCAAGTTCTTCGAGGACGCGGGGCTCCCGGCCGGCCTGCTGAACGTGGTCCTGACGGACATCGCCGAGATCGGCGACGCGTTCATCGAGCACCCCGTCCCCAAGGTCATCTCCTTCACCGGGTCCGACAAGATCGGCCGCCACATCGCGACGGTCTGCGCGGCTCAACTCAAGCGGACAGTGCTGGAGTTGGGCGGCAACAGCGCGCTGGTCGTGCTGGACGACGCGGACATCGACTACGCGGTCGACGCGGCGGTCTTCAGCCGGTACGTCGACCAGGGCCAGGTCTGTATGGCCGCGAACCGGGTGCTGGTCGACCGCTCGGTCGCCGAGGAGTTCACCGAGAAGTTCGTCGCGAAGGTCAAGACGCTCAAGACCGGCGACCCCAGTGACCCCCAGACCGTCATCGGGCCGGTCATCAACTCCCTCCAGGCGAACGCGGTCACGGCGGCCGTGGACCAGGCGGTCGCGGAGGGCGCCACGGTCCTGGTCCGCGGCGAGACCACCAACAACCTTGTCGAACCATCGGTGTTGACGGACGTCCCGAGCCACTCGGCGTTGTTGCACAAGGAGATTTTCGGCCCCGTCGCGCTGCTCGTCCCCTTCGACGGGGAGGAGGAGGCGATCCGCATCGTCAACGACTCTCCGTACGGGTTGAGCGGCGCTGTCCATACGGCCGACGTCGAGCGGGGTGTGGGTTTCGCGAAGCGGATCGATACGGGGATGTTCCACGTCAACGACGGGACGATCCACGACGAACCCTTGATCCCGTTCGGCGGCGAAAAGCACTCGGGGATAGGCCGCCTGAACGGCGAACCGACCCTCGACGCCTTCACCACCCTGAAGTGGATCTCGGTCCAGCGGGGCCGGAGCAAGTTCCCCTTCTGAGCGCTCAGTTGTCGCCGTCGGCCTCGTAGGTCACCGGGATCCGCTCGCCCCGGCTCACGGCGATCCGGCGCAGGTCGGTCATCGACTCGCCCATCCGCGCGATGAGAAAGCGCAGCTGGTCCTCGGTGACCTTCTCGCCGTCCAGCAGGTCCTTGGCGTGCTCCAACAGGTCATCGGCCATGCCGAGTTGGGCGGCCTCGATACGGTCGGCGAGGCGGGAGACGTAGCCGCCCCGGGGGCTGGTGACCAGGTAGCAGGGGTGGTTGAGGTCGTTGGTCCAGGGGAGGAGACGGCGGATGGGCTCTTCGGGGGTGGTGGACATGGGGATCTCGCTTTCTGTGGCGAACTGGTCACACTGTGCGGCTTGGGGGGCTAGCCTCGCCAGTCAAAAGGCGGTGACCTGTTTTCTGTCACAAAGGGGGCGAAGGGGATGGACACCAAGACGTACGGCCACTGGATCAAGGAGCGCCGCGAGGAACTGGGCCTGACACAGCAGCAGGTGGCGGACATGGCGATCATGAGCCGGACGCACATCGCGCATATCGAGGCGGGCCGGAGGGTCCCGTCGGACGAGGACGCGCGGCGCCTGGACAAGGTCCTGGAGATGAAGGGGGCGCTGGTCCTTTTCCGGCCGGGGAGGGAAGAGGAGGAGGCGGTCGCCGACTACTTCAGCGCGGTGCTGGTGCTGGAGCAACAGGCGGTGCAGATCCGGGAGTTCGGGTTGGCGTACTTTCCGGGGTTGTTGCAGACGGAGAGGTATGCGCGGGCGGTGCTGGGCACGGCGTTCCCTCCGATCAGCGACGAGGAGCGTGACAGGCGTCTTGTCACACGCCTCAAGCGTCAGCGGCTCTTCGAGCACCCTCAACTCCCCGTCCTGTGGGCGCTGCTCGACGAGACGCTGCTGCGACGCCCTGTGACCAGCGGGGACATCATGGCGGAGGAGATCACCCACGTCGCGGATCTGGCGGAGAGCGGGCGCATCCGGGCCCACGTACTGCCGTACGCCGCAGGCCATCACCCGCTGGTGAGCAGCATGCTCACGCTGATGTGGTTCGATGACCAGCCGCCCCTTGCCTACAGTGAAGGCGGCCTCGCGGGGAAGCTGCACGACTCCCCGTCCCTGGTCCGGCAGTGGCAGCATCGCTACGATCTTGCCCTGAGTGATGCCCTGCCGCAGAAGGAGTCGCTAGCTCTACTCAGGGCCACCGCAAGGGAGTACGAGGACCGATGACCGACCGCACCACCTGGCGCAAGTCGACCTACAGCGACAACAACGCCGGTTCCTGCCTGGAAGTCCTCGACGGCCACCCCTCCTCCGTCCCGGTCCGCGACTCCAAAACCCCCCACGCCCCCACCCTCCTCATCCCGGCCCCCGCCTGGACCCCCTTCATCGAAGCCGTCAGGACCTCCCGCCTCCACCCCTGACCGCACACGCCCCCGTCCCCCCGGGCATCCGCTGCCGGTTCCGCGCCACCCACCCGTACACGACCCGCGCACACCCCCGCACCCCCGGCAGCCGCACGACAGCCCCCACCACCCGCCACCCCACGGCCCCGGACGACCCCACGTACCGCCCCAACGCCTCGGCCCCACCCGCGAGAACCACACCCCCGCGCAGCAACAGCACCTCCCGGTCGAGCCGTTCGAGATGCGGCGCGGTCAACTCCGCGTCCAGGAACTGCCACGGCACAGCCTCGACCACCGGCGAGGCCACCCTCCGTATCCGATCGACGGCGGCCTGACAGAACCCACAGTCCCCGTCGTACGCGAGCACCGGCACCGGCATGCTCCCGCCCCTCACGCCGCGTCGGTCCGATGCGCGGTGAACGTCACCTGCGTGTCGTCATCGTCGAGCGCGATGTTGAGGGTCGCGTCCAGAGCCTTCGCGAGTTTGGCGAGCAGCGGCAGCGTGGGAACCGTGTCGGACCCCTCGATGCGCGAGACCTTCGCCTGGCTGAGCCCCGACCGTTCGGCCAACTCGCTCTGCGTGAGCCCGAGTTCGATACGCCGGTCGTACACGGCCTTCGCGAGTGCCATGGACATCCGGATCTCGTGCCGCGCCTCGGCCACGTCCTCGGCCTCGGTGAACCCTTCGGCGAGCTTGCGTTCCCGCAACGTCTTCCAACGGCTGTGGCTCATCGCTCGACCTCTCCTCTCTCGATGACGCGGACGAACTCCTCGTGCGCGGGCCCATGCTCCGCCTCGCAGATCTTCTGCGCGAGCTTGGCGCGCTCGACCTCGGTCTCCTCCCGCATCCGCGTCTTGCGGAAGACGGTCAGCAGGACGGCGGTACGGGCGGGCGTGAGCCAGTAGGTGATCCGTATGGCGGCGCCGTCGAGGGTGGGCCGCAACTCCCGGACGCCGCCCCCGAGATGGCGTTCGTAGGGTTCACCCGGTGCGGCGGCGTGCTCGGCGAGCAGCCCCACGTACTCGTCGACCTTGAGGAAGTGCTTGGCGGGGAGAGGTTCCAGCCAGTCCCGCACTTTCGGTTCCAACTCGATGGCGAAGAGCGCATCCACATCGCCACGCTATATGTCGTTGACGACATGCTCACGGTGCCTGAGCTCAGGTCGGAGCATGGCGGCCAGCATCTGACCTACATCCCCCCTACCTTCAGAGCTGTCAGCACAACCGCCCCCGGCGAAAGGCACCCCCATGGTCACCCACGTCCCCTCCGAAGCCCCCGGCGACGAGCTCGGTGCGCTGCTCGCGTTCCTCGATGAGCAGCGGGGCGGCATCCGGCGGGCCGTACTCGGGCTCACCGAGGAGCAGGCCGCGTCGAAGCCCAGCGCCAGTGAGCTGTCGCTCGGCGGCATCGTGAAGCACGTCGCCGAGGTCGAGCAGAGCTGGCTCGCGCGGGCGAAGGGCGAGGAGCCCGCCGTACACCGGGAGCCCTCGAACTGGCACGAGTGTTTCCAGCTGGTCGGGGACGAGACGGTCGAGGGGCAGCTCGCGTACTGGGAGAAGGTCGCGGCCGAGACGGAGGCGTTCATGCGGGCCGCCGACAGCCTGGACGTGACCTTCGCGCTGCCGGACCAGCCCTGGTTCCCGCCGGAGGGCCGCGTCTCGCTGAGGTGGCTGCTGCTGCACCTGATCCGGGAGACCGCGAGGCACGCCGGCCACGCCGACGTCGTACGCGAATCCCTGGACGGCAAGACGGCCTTCGAGCTGGTGGCACTCGCGGCGGAGAGCGGAAGCTGACCCCATAACCTGGACCGCATGTCAGCGATCCGCCTCCTCGTGCTGAACGCGGTCCGTCAGCACGGCCGGGCCCACGGCTACCAGGTGCGCAGCGACCTGGAGTACTGGGGCGCGCACGAGTGGTCCAACGCGAAGCCCGGCTCGATCTACCACGCCCTGAAACAGATGGCGAAGCAGGGTTTCCTGCACGAGCACGAGATCGCCCCCTCGACGGCCGGCGGCCCCCCGCGTACGGAGTACGAGATCACGGCCGCCGGCACCCAGGAATACCTCCGCCTGCTGCGCGAGGCCCTGACCGCGTACGACCAGAAGACGGACGTCAAGTCGGCGGCCCTCGGCGGCATGGTGGACCTGCCGAGGGACGAGGTCGTCGCGCTCCTGGAGGAGCGGATCCGGCGGATCGGCCGCTGGCGGTCGGCCGTGACGGACTACTACGTCCCGGAGGACGGCCCCGAGAAGCTCGGCCACATCGGCGAGATCATGCACTTCTGGATCCATACGGCGGACGCCGAGGCCGCGTGGACGCGGGGGCTGATCGCGCGGATCGAGGGGGGCGCGTACGCGTTCGCGGGGGAGGGGGAGCCGTTCGTGGGGGTGCTGGCGGAGGGGCAGACGAACCCGTACGCGACGGGGGAGAAGCATCCCGGGGACGACCGGTAGGGGCGGATCGGCAGGGGGACACCGGTACCGGTCTCCCACCAGGCATCCGCGCGCGGCGTAAGTAATCAAGTTTGACCAATCATCCGAACGCCGCTACCTTCACTCGTCGCCATCTAGTCAACTTTGACTATCAAGGAGGCCCCGTGACCGACCCGGCGATCACCGTCGACTCCGCCCGCAAGACCTACGGCACGAAACCCGCCCTCGACAGCCTCGACCTCACCGTCACCCGCGGCGAGGTGTACGCGATCCTCGGCCCCAACGGCGCCGGCAAGACCACCCTCGTGCGCGTCCTCGCCACCCTCCTGCGCCCTGACTCCGGCCGCGTCGAGGTCGCGGGCCACGACGTCGTACGCCACCCCCGCGAGGTCCGCCGCCGCATCGGCCTCCTCGGTCAGCATGCCGCCCTGGACGAGGAGTTGGACGGCCGGCAGAACCTGGAGATGTTCGCCCGCCTGCACCACCTCGGCGCCCACCGCGCCCGCGCCCGCGCCGCCGAACTCCTCGCCCGCTTCGACCTCACCGACACCGGCCGCAAACCCGTCACCGCGTACAGCGGAGGCATGCGCCGCCGCCTCGACCTCGCCGCGTCCCTGATCACCGATCCCGAGATCCTCTACCTCGACGAACCCACCACCGGCCTCGACCCCCGGGGCCGCGCGGAGGTGTGGGCGTCGGTGCGCGCGCTCGCCGCCGGCGGTACGACGGTGTTGTTGACGACCCAGTACCTGGAGGAGGCCGACCAGCTCGCCGACCGCATCTCGGTCGTCGACGCGGGACGGGTCGTCGCCCAGGGCACGGCGGACTCCCTGAAGGCGGCGACGGGAGGCGACCGCATCGACGTCGTCCTGCGCGACGCGGGCCGACTCGCGGACGCGGTCGCCGTGTTGCCGCTGACCGGCGTCACGGTCGACACGGACCGCCGCTCGCTGAGCGCCCCCGTGACCGACCGCATGTCCGCACTCGCCGGCGCCGTACGCGCCCTGTCGGACGCCGGCATCGAGGCGGAGGACATCGCGCTGCGCAGGCCGACGCTCGACGAGGTGTTCCTGCACATCACGGGGGAGGGGAGGGGGACGCCGGGTGGCGGGGCCGGGGGTACGACCGCTGCGGGAACGACCGCGGGTACGGCCGGCCGCGACTCGGGTGCGCTTGCCTCGGACTCCGGCGTGCTCCCTTCGTGCTCGGCGCCCGGCGATCCCGGCGCGCTTGCCTCGGACCCGGGCGCACTCGCTTCGGACTCGGGTGCGCTTGCCTCGTGCTCGGCGCCCGGCGATCCCGGTGCGCTTGCCTCGGAGTCGGGTGCGCTTGCCTCGTGCTCGGCGCCCGGCGATCCCGGCGTGCCCGCCTCGGACCCGGGCGTGCTCGCCTCGCGTTCGGTGCCTGGCGATTCCGGCGTGCTCGCCTCGGACCCGGGCGCGCTCACCTCGCCCCCGGCGCCCACGGCCCCCGGCACACCCGCTCCCCGCCCGACGACCACCCCCGACCGCCCGGAGGCCGCTGCCTAATGCTGAAGTCAAGCCACGAGACGAAGAGGTGGCCGGGCCTCGTAGGGGCGGCGGTCACGCAGGATG